>CAVDTO010000174.1:0-3967 GCA_963611895.1 bacterium | reverse complement strand
GTGTTGTAGTACGAGAAGCTGATGAAGTCGACGGTGTTCTCGGCCAGGATCTTCTTGTCCTCCTCGGTCATGCCCACGTCGATGCCCTCGCGCTCGAGGCGCTTGAGCGCATAGGCCGGGTAGTAGCCGCGGCTCTGGACGTCAACGAAGAAGAAGTTGTTCTGGGCCTCGACCTGCGCGGCGCGCACGTCGCCCGGGCGGCAGCTGTACGGATAGTAGCTGCCGGCGGCGAGCATGCAGCCGATCATGATGTCGGGGTCGATCTCGTGGCCGATCTTGGTGGCCCAGGCGCTGGCGACGAGCTCGTTGTGGGCCGCGATGTACTCGGCCTCCATCTTGTTCTCGCCCTCCTCGAAGACCAGGCCCGCGCCCATGAACGGCATGTGCAGGATCATGTTGATCTCGTTGAAGGTGAGCCAGTACTTAACGAGGCCCTTGTAGCGGGTGAAGATCACCGTGGCGAGGTTCTTGTAGAAGTCGATGAGCTTGCGGTTGCGCCAGCCGCCGTACTCCTTGATGAGGTGAATCGGCAGGTCAAAGTGGGTGATGGTCACGAGCGGCTCGATGCCGTACTTCTTGCACTCGCGGAACACGTCCTCGTAGAAGGCGAGGCCGGCCTCGTTGGGCTCCGTCTCGTCGCCGTTGGGGAAGATGCGCGTCCAGGCGAGGCTCATGCGGAAGGTCTTGAAGCCCATGCCGGCAAAGAGGGCGATGTCCTCCTTGTAGCGGTGGTAGAAGTCGATACCCGTCTGGGCCGGATAGTAATAGCCGTCCTCGAACGAGAGCATCTTGCGGTCGCCGTCGCCCACAGCCTGGCGGTCGGCGCCGTGCGGCATGACGTCGACGTTGGCAAGGCCGCGGCCGTCCACGTTGTAAGCGCCCTCGCACTGGTTGGCAGCGGTCGCGCCGCCCCACAGGAAGTCTTTACGGAAGCCCATCTGAGTCCTTTCTCGTAAAGGCGCGCTCCCTCGCGCGCCGACTAAAACCGGCACAAGTATGCCCCGGGCCGCGCGGCAGACCGCATGCGACTCAGGGCAATGGACACTTCTTTTCGGCTAACGAGGGGTGCGCGAGCTGGGATTTGACACTTTTTGATACCTGCGGCGTGCTGGCGCGCAAAACGCGCTGGTTGCGGTATGCGGAGCGCGCGGGCGCCCGAACGGTGGGCGCGGCACCGATGGCGCGCGAGGCGCTACGGCTCGGCCGCCCTCAGCTTGCGGCCCGCGGCAAGTCACGCGATCCGAGCGCGGCGGCCGCGCGCTCCCCTACGCCATGGCGCGGGTCATGCGCTGGCGGAACTCCTCCATAAAGCGCGGGACGTCGACCGTGAGCGCCACGAGGGCCGTCTTGTGCGGGTCAGCCATGCGCGCCGGGTCGCCGATGGTGCGGCCGCGGTACTCGCCGATGAGGTCCACGCGCAGGTTGGTGGGGAACACGCCGAGGAGCGTGGGGTCGATCGCCGCCGCCGCGGCCAGCGGGTCGTGCAGGCTGCACCCGCCCAGGTAGGGCTCGGAGTTCGCGTAGGCGTCGATGTAGTGGTCGACCATCGAGGCAAAGGCGCAGCCGGCCATGGTGCCGTCGCCGCGCCAGCGCGCCGTGTCCTTTTTGGTGAGCACGGCCTGGCGCGTGACGTCGAGGCCCACGACCGTGACCGGCACGCCCGACCTAAAGACCGCGTCGGCCGCCTCGGGGTCGCTCGCCATGTTGGCCTCGGCACCCGCGCTCACGTTGCCCGCGCAGGTGAGCGCGCCGCCCATGATCGTGATGTTGCCGATGGAGCGCACGGCGTCGGCGTCGATCTCAAGGGCGCGCGCCAGGTTGGTGAGCGGGCCGGTCGGCACGTAGATGAGGTCGTTGCCCCAGGCGCGGGCCGCCTCGAGCAAGAAGTTCACGGCCTCGTTGGCCTCGCTCTCGGGCGCGCCCACGGCACCATAGGGGGAATCGGGGATGTTGGCCTCGCCGATGCCGTTGCGGCCGTGGATCATCATGGTCGAGGACGACGGCACGTAGCTCTCGGTCGCGGCCTGCGCGCGCGACGCCCCGATGTAGACCGGGATCTGAGGTGTGCCGAGCATGTCGAGCACGGCGAGGATGTTGCGCGCCGAGGTGCCCACCTTGACGTTGCCGAAGCTCGCCATGACGCCGATGAGGTCGACCTCGGGGCTGCCGAGCACGTAGGCGAGCGCCATGGCGTCGTCGATTCCCATGTCGAGGTCGAGGATGATCTTCTTCTGCTGCATTTGTAGTACTGCCTCCTCGGTTGCGCGGGCCTGGCGGCACCTCCGGCTTGCGGCCGGGGCCGGACGCCCGCGTTATGCGAACCCCTATGCTAACGCCGCGCGGGGCCGCCCACGCGCAGACGGGCGAATGGCCGCGGGCAAAACACGTTCCGCGCCCATTCCCACCCCGGCGTCGCGCCCGCGGGCCCGAGCTTGCGCGCCCATCCCCGCCCGCAGCCGCGCCATCGCCAAGGCCGCGCTCATCGGTCTCCACAACATCTCGACTCCCCTCATGAACTGGGCAAAAAATGCTACTATGGGCCGGAACAACCATACGTAACACCCTTGCTGAGGTTCTCTATACATGACTGATTCTTCGACAAGCCGCCCGCACGGCCGCACCGCGGCCCTCGCGAGCGCTCCGGGCAGAGGCGCCCAGGCCCGCCAGCAGGCCGGCGGGGCCGCGGGCCACGCAAAGGCCAGCGCCCACGCCGCCGCGAACGCCCACGCAAACGAGCGCCCCAAGTCGCGCTACATCCCCGCCCTCGACGGCCTGCGCACGCTCGCCGTCGTCGCCGTGGTGCTCTACCACCTCGACCTCCCCTGGTGCCAGGGCGGCCTCATCGGCGTGACCATGTTCTTCGTGCTCTCGGGCTATCTCATCACCCGCTTGCTCCTCATCGAGATCGACAAGACCGGTACCATCGACCTCAAGGGCTTCTGGATCCGCCGCATCCGGCGCCTCGTGCCGGCATGCGCCACGGTCATCGTGGTCACGATCTTGCTCTGCACGGCCTTCAACCACGTGATGCTCACCAAGATGCGCCCGCAGATTCTGCCCTCGCTCTTCTTCTTCAACAACTGGTTCCAGATCCTGAAGAACGTCTCGTACTTCAACGCCGTGGGCGACCCCTCGCCGCTCACGCACTTCTGGTCGCTCGCCATCGAGGAGCAGTTCTACCTCGTGTGGCCGCCGCTCCTGCTCGCGCTCAGCAGCCTGCACCTCAAGCGCCCGGGCATCCGCCGCGTCGTGCTCGCGCTGGCGGTCGTCTCGGCTGCAGCCATGCTCGCGCTCTACGACCCCGCGGCCGACACCACGCGCGTGTACTACGGCACCGACACCCGCGCCTTCTCGCTCCTGCTCGGCGCCTGGCTCTCGTTCGTCCCCGAGCGCGACATGGCGCCCTCGCGCCTGCTCGGGCGCCTCACCCGCGGGCGCTTTGGCTACCGCGAGGGCACACCCCAGAATGCGCTCACGGAGTTCATGGCGACCCCCGCTTCGATCGACCTGATGGGCGTGGTGGGCATCGCAGGGCTCGCGTGGATCGTGCTCGCCACCAACGGCTACTCGTCGTTCCAGTACCGTGGCGGCATGCTCCTCTGCACCGTGCTCACGCTGTTCGTGATCGCCGCGTGCGTGCAGCCCGAGGGCATGGTCGCGCGCGTGCTCGCGCTGCCGCCGCTCGTGTGGGCCGGCAAGCGCTCCTACGGCATCTACCTGTGGCACTATCCGCTGCTGCTGCTCATGAACCCCGTGGCCGACATCACCGAGACCACGCCCGCCGAGATGTTCGTGCAGGTGGCGATCGTGGTCGCCGTGGCCGAGGTCTCGTACCGGTTCATCGAGACGCCCTTCCGCAAGGGCGCAATCGGCAACTTCCTCGCCGAGGTCCGCGCGGGCGAGAACTCCCCGCGCCGGTGGGTGCTCACCCACCGCGTGCTCACGGGCGCCTGCGCGCTCGTGCTCG
>CAVDTO010000173.1:0-3968 GCA_963611895.1 bacterium | reverse complement strand
GAATTGTCCTTGTATTCGGGCTTGACGTCGGTCGTCGGGAACTCCTCGCGCGCGACGCCCTCCAGGATCGTGTTGCAGAAGCGGCGGAAGATCGGCTGGGGGATATTCGAGGTGCTGAGGGTCGATCCGTAGCGCTTGATGGTCTCGCCGGAGTTGTAGCCGGTCCATACGGCTACGGAAATCTGTGGGGTGTAGCCGCAGAACCAGAGGTTGTCGGTCTCCTCGGTGGTACCGGTCTTGCCGGCCACGGGCTGGTTCACCGAAAGCCGCGCCGAAGTGGCCGTACCGCTCGAGACGACGCCTGTGAGAACCTCGTTCACGGCCTGGGCGTCCTCGGCGGCGAGCGCCTGCGTGGGGCTGTCCTCGTGCTTGTAGAGGGTCTCGCCGGTGCGCGAGGTGATCTCGGTGATGGCGATTGCGTCGCGCTGTTCGCCACCCGCGGCAAATGTGGCATAGGCGCCTGCCATCTCGAGGGGCGAGATGGAACTCGTGCCGAGCGTCATGGCCGGGGTGTCGAGGAAGTCAACGTTCTTGAGGCCGAGTGCCTTGGCCGTTTTGATGATGTTGTCGTTGCCAACGGCATCGGCTACCTGTGCATAGCCCGTGTTGGACGAGACCTCGGTCGCGCGCTTGAGCGAGATGTAGCCGTAGTTATGGTTGCCGAAGTTCTGCACCTTCCAGGTGCTGCTCATCTGGATGGGCGAGGTGCAGTTGAGCGTGATGTTGGGGTTCATGCCCTCGCTGATGGCCGCGGCGAGCGTGAATGCCTTGAACGAGGAACCCGTCTGGCGCTTGGCCGTCGCGTAGTTGATGTGGTTTTCGTCGGCGTAGTAGTTGCGGCCGCCCACCATGGCCTTGATGTAGCCGGTCTTGGGATCGATCGCGACGACGCCCGCCTGCAGGTCGGAGAGGCCGACCTCGCTCAGGGTATCGTTCACGGCCTGCTCGGCAGCGCTCTGGTAGGTGGGGTCGATTGTGGTCTTGACCGTGAGGCCGCCCTTGAAGATCACGTCGGTCGAGAACTCCTGGCCGAGCAGCTTGCGCACGTAGTCGACGAAGTAGGGCTGCGAGTAGACCTCGATGCCCGAGCTCGAGGTCTCGGTCACGTTGAGCTCGATCTCCGCGGCCTGCGCCTCGTCGTGCTGTTCCTGGGTGATGTGGCCCAGGCGGAGCATGTTGTCGAGAACCTTGTTGCGCCTCGACTTGGAGAGCTCGGGGTTCTGCGTGGGGTCGTAGAGCGAGGGCGAGTTGGGCAGGCCGATGAGCAGCGCTGCCTCGGGGAGCGTCAGCTCATTAGCGCTCTTGGAGAAATAGGTCTGCGAAGCGGCCTCGATGCCGTAGGCGCCGTGGCCGTAGTAGATGGTGTTGAGGTACATGTTGAGGATCTCGTCTTTGGAGTAGATCTCCTCCATCTTGATGGCGATATAGGCCTCACGGACCTTGCGCTCGATGGACTGGGTGAACTGCTCGTCGGAGAGGATCGTGTTGCGCACGAGCTGCTGCGTGATGGTCGATGCGCCCTCGTGACCGCCCGTGAGGGTGGCCGCGGCCGCGCGCGCGATGCCCCACAGGTCGATGCCGCCGTGCTCGTAGAAGCGCTCGTCCTCGACGTCGATGGTGCCCTGCAGCACGTAGGGCGAGATCTCGCTCGACTCGACGGTCTTACGGTTCTGTGCGTAGAACGTGGCGATCTTGTTGCCCTGGGAGTCGAGCACGTTGGTCGGCTCCGATACGAGGTACTCGTCGGTGTTCGTGTAGTCGGGAAGATCCTGGAGCCAGCGGTTGACGTTGCCGATCATCCCCACGCCGAAGGCGAGGCCTGCGACGAGCATGAAGGCGAAGAACGAGAAGATGACGACGGGAACGGTATGCGTTTTGGCGCGGCGGCGACGCTGGCGTTCGCGAGGACCCATGTTGACCTCCTGATACCTTGAGCGGGGCGGGCTTGCGCGCGCTCCGCCGAAGAGCGAAGAACATAAATGCCTATACTTTACCGCATCGACTCGCCGGACTTGCCTTGTGCAAGGGCGGCGGGGCAATTCTACGTAAACGCGCCGTTTGACGTTTGACGTTGCACGGCCGAGAGCCGAGAGGGGAAGCATGGCCGAACGTCTGCCCGAGCTTTTGGCCCCCGCCGGGGGCTATCGCGCGCTTCTTGCCGCCGTGGCCGCGGGCGCCGATGCCGTCTACGTGGGGCTTTCGCGCTTCAGCGCGCGCGTGAGCGCCGAGGGGTTCGACCTTGAGATGCTCGAGCGCGGGGCGGCGCTGGCCCATGTGCGCGGCGTTCGCGTGTACGTTGCCATGAACATCGCTCTGCACGACGACGAGCTCGATGACGCGTGCGCGCTTGCCGCCCGCGCGCTCGACGCCGGGGCCGACGCCCTTATCGTGGCCGATCTCGGGTTTATTGCTCGCCTGAGGCGGGAGCTCCCTGCGGCCGAGCTGCATCTCTCCACGCAGGCCGGCGCGCATGCGCCCGAGGCGCTCGAGCTTGCCGCACGCGAGCTCGGCGTGGAGCGCGTGACGGTCGCCCGCGAGCTTCCGCTTGGCGAGATCGCAGCGCTTTGCCGCGGGCCCGTGCCCATTGAGTGCTTTGTACATGGCGCGATCTGCATCGGCTACTCGGGGGCTTGCGCGTTTTCCGCACTGCGCCGGGGGCGCTCGGCCCTGCGCGGCGACTGCACGCAGCCCTGCCGCATGTCGTACGGGCTCGAGGACGCGGACGGCAACGACGTGGCCCGTGTTGCGGGAGACAAGCTCCTTTGTCCGCGTGACTACCTAGGTATCGCGCATATCGACGAGCTCGTCCGGGCCGGCGTGGCGTCGCTTAAGATCGAGGGGCGCATGAAGAACCCCGATTACGTGTTCAATGTTGTACGCACGTACCGTCGCGCCCTCGACGCGTTCACGGCGGGGGAGGAGGTCGACGCGCCGGCGCTTACGCGCGAGTTGGGCCGTTCGTTCAATCGTGGATTTACGAGTGCGTACCTGGAGGGACGCTCCGGCGCGGAGCTCATGAGCTTCGAGCGCTCGATTAACCAGGGCGTGCGCGTGGGTCGCGTGGTCGCGGTGCGCCGTGGCGAGTGCGATGTGCTCCTCGATGCCGCGGTGAGCACGGGCGATACGCTCGAGATTCGCTTCTATCCCGGCGCGGACGCGCTTCCGGATGTTCCCAAGCGCTGGCCGCAGGTTCCCTGCCCGCGCGATGCCGAGGCGGGCGAGACCCTGGCTGTTCGCTGCAAACGCAAGATCGATGCCGGGTGCGAGGTCTACCTCATCAGGAGCGCCCGCGTACTCGTCGAGACGGCCTCTGCGCTCGATGAGATGGGGGAGCTTGCGCGCTCGATTGAATCGGGTGGTATTGAGTTCGCTTGCGAGGGCGGCCGTCGCTTCATGTCTGCTGTTGCTTGCGAGCAAGCTCCGCGCGGAGCTCAAGAGCCCTTTAGTAATACGGAAACAGCGGACTCGGCTGACCTTGCTTTGAATCGGAACGACGCGGGCAAGGCCGCAGCACTCAATGAGGCTGTGTCTACCGTTGTCGGGGATCGAACGATGACCGACGATACGTCGCAATCGCTCGATGCCGAATCAAAGCATGGTGCGTGCTGTGGAGCTGCTTCGGCCTTTGCGCCTGTGAACCCGATCGCCTACGTTGACGTGGTCGCAACTCCTGTGGCCGCGCGCGAGCTCATCGACGCCGGCCGGGAGGTGGCCGCATATGTCTGGCGCGTCAACGACGACCCCGCCTGGGAGCCGCTGCTGCCCGAGCTCACCATCCTGCTCGACGAGGTGCTTCGTCCCGACAACCGGGCCGAGACCGAGCGCTTGCTGCGCGTGTGCAAGCGTGCCGTCTGCCGCAACATCGGCCAGATCCCGCTCGCTCGTGCCGTGGGTCGGCCCTTTGACGTGGGGGCGCCCATCTTCTGCACGAATGCGCAGACGGCTACAGAACTCGTGCGTCTCGGGAC
>CAVDTO010000172.1:0-3988 GCA_963611895.1 bacterium | reverse complement strand
AACCAGGTCTACAACGGCAAGGCCCTGACCGCCGAGGGCAGCATCAACGGCTTCGTGAACAACGAGGATGCGAACTTCAAGACCACGGGTTCCCAGAAGAAGGTCGGCTTCAGCTCCAACACCTACTCGCTTGAGTGGACCGGTACCGCCAAGAAGTCCAACTACACCGTCAACGAGACGGTCGGCGTCCTGACGGTCACCGAGACCGCGGAGGAAATCATCGTCACCGCTGTGGGCGGCATCTACACCTACGACGGCCAGGTCCACGGCGCCACCGTCACCGTGTCCGACCTTCCCGAGGGCTACACGCTCGAGGCCGCGGCTTCGAGCGCCTCCGGGACGGACGTCAACAACAAGGAGAACGACGGCAAGGGCGTTAAGGTCACGGCCGACACGCTCATCATCCGCAACGCCGACGGCGAGGACGTGACGTCTAAGCTCAAGGTCACCAAGCATGACGGCTATCTGCTCATCAAGCCGGCCGCCGTTACCGTGACCACGCCGAGCGCGAGCAAGGTCTACGACGGCACGGCCCTCACCGCCGAGGGAACCATCTCCGGCCTCGTCAACGGCGAGACGGTCAACTTCAAGACGACCGGTTCGCAGACTGCTAAGGGCGAGAGCTCCAACACTTACACGCTCGAGTGGAACGGTACGGCCAAGAAGTCCAACTACACCGTGTCCGAGAAGCTCGGCAAGCTGACCGTGTCCAAGCAGTCCATCAACAAGGACGACAAGGACAAGGACTCCTACAAGGGCATTCAGATCGACGATCCGACGTCTGCCAAGTACGACGCTGCCGACCACAAGTGGGTCCCGACGGTTACTGACGCCAACGGCAACAAGCTCGTTGAGGGCACCGACTACACCGTCACCTACAAGCGCGGCGACGACGAGACGACCGACTTCAAGAACGCCGGCACCATCACGGTGGTCATCACGGGCAAGGGCAACTACACCGGCACCGTGACCAAGACCTACAAGATCACCAAGCGCCAGGTCACGCTGACGTCTGACTCCGGCAGCAAGAACTACGACGGCAAGCCCATCACCCGCCATGGCGTGACGGTCTCTGGCGACGGCTTTGCCAAGGGCGAGAACGTGAGCCAGAACTACACCTGGTTCGATAGCGACTTCATCGAGCCCGGTACCTACACCAACAAGTTCGAGTACCAGCTCAAGAACGGTACGGACGCTAATAACTACGAGATCAAGACGGTCTTTGGCGAGCTGACCATCAACAAGGCGAGCGCTAGCAAGGGCATCAAGCTCACCGCCAAGGACGCCTCCAAGAAGTACGACGGCCAGGCCCTTGAGGCTGCCGCCGCCACCGCCGAGGCCAAGGTCTCCGGCAACGCCGTCAAGGTTGAGTACAGCGTCGACCAGAAGAACTGGACCGAGGATCCCTCCACGATCACGGCCACCAACGTTGCCGATTCCAAGACCGTCTACGTGCGCGCGTCCTCCAAGAACTACGAGGGCTACGCCACGGCCAAGGCCAAGCTCGAAGTGACCAAGCGCAGCGTCAAGCTCGTGGGCGCCAAGAACGTTTCCAAGGTCTACGACGGCAAGGAGCTCACCGCTCCCGAGGTCGAGGTCAAGGGCGACGGCTTCGTTGAGGGCGAGGCCACGGACATCAAGGCGACCGGTTCTGTGACCGACGTCACGGCCGCGCCCGTCGCGAACCCGATTACCTTCACCAAGGGCGAGGGCTTCAAGGCTGGCAACTACAGCATCGAGACCGACCCCGGCACTCTTGAGGTGACGGTGCGCTCCATCGACGACGCTGTCTACGGAATGGACGTTTCCAAGCCGGTCGACGTCGAGTACGACGGCCTTGCACACCAGTGGGCGCCCGTGGTCAAGGACGGCGAGCTCACGCTCACCAAGGACAGGGACTACACCGTCACCTACACGCGCGACGGCGAGGAAGTCACCGACTTCACCAACGTCACGGGCACGATCACGGTGACCATCACCGGTATGGGCAACTACACCGGCAGCGTTACCCGTACGTACGAGATCACGCCCGCTCCGCTCACGATCACGACCGAGGGCGCCAGCAAGGTTTACGACGGCGAGGCCCTCACGAACGACGTGGCGACCGCCGACGGCCTCAAGAACGGCGAGACTCTGACCATCCACGCGGTGGGCACGCAGACCGAGGTCGGCGAGAGCGACAACGGCTACGAGCTCGCCTGGGACGGCACGGCTGTTGAGTCCAACTACAGCATCGCCAGCGAGGAGATCGGCAAGCTCGTAGTGACCGAGACCGCCGAGCAGATCGTGGCCACCCCGCTGGACGTCACGGTTCAGTACGACGGCCAGGCCCATGGCACCACGGTTCAGGTTTCCAGCCTGCCCAAGGGCTACACGCTCAAGAGCGCTAGCTCCAAGGCGACGGCCACCAACGTTGCCGACGGCGACGTGACGGCCGAGGTCGACGATCTCGTCATCGTGAACGCCGAGGGCGAGGACGTGACGTCCAAGCTCGACATCGTCCGCAACACGGCCACCATCCGCATCACTCCGGCTCCGCTGAGCGTGACCACGGGTAGTGCCACCAAGGTCTACGACGGCACCGCGCTCACCAACAGCGACCTTAAGATCGAGGGCCTTGTTGGAAGCGACTCGGTGACCGCCAAGACCACCGGCTCCCGCACGCAGGTCGGCACGGCCGAGAACGGCTACGAGATCAGCTGGACCGACGCCGACGAGCAGAACTACTCCATCACGGAGCAGCTCGGCACGCTCACGGTGACCGCCGCGCCTTCCGACAACGGCAATGGCGACAACGGCGGCACCACGCCCACGCCCGTCAACCCGACCAACAACGACGGCGGCAACGGTGGCACGGGCGGTAACGGCGTCGTGAACACCATCGCGCGGACGCTCGTTAACGGCTACAATGCGGTGACCGGCAACAACGCCACCGTCGATGCTCAGGGCACCGCGCAGGCCGCTACTCAGAACGAGGAGCAGATCTTCGATTCCGAGAACCCGTTGGGCCGCTTTGAGCACAACGAGCTCACCTGCTGGGTGCACTGGTACATGATCCTCTGCTGCGCGGCAACGATTCTCTACGGCATGTTCGTGGGCGTGCGTCGCAACAAGCAGACCATGAGCCTCGAGCGCAGTCTCAAGAGCATCCTCGGCAACGGCGACGGTTCGCAGAAATAAGGCAAGTAGGAGGCCAAAACCTTGAAGAAGAGCAACTATCTGATACTCGTTATTTCGGTTTTGGCCTCCGCCTTTTTGCTCTACCTGTGGTGGGCACTTGGGTTCAACAAGGTCGATAACCCGCTCGACATGGCCATCTCCATCGTTTGGTGGATTGTCGTGGTGCTGCTCGTGGTGCTCATCAACCGCTGGGAGCAGAAGCGCCAGCGCGCCGTGCGCACGGTCTACCTTGCGCCTGCGGCTCTCTATAACAGCGAGACGGGCGTGCAGGAGCTTGAGGACGGCAAGACCGTGGAAGCGCTTGAGACCCTGCTTGCGGGGCTTACGTATGGCTTCAAGGTGCAGGATGCGCCTGATACCGATGAGTTTGACTACCGCTATGTGATTAAGAGCGATCGCTACAAGGCTGCCGCTAAGGTGGATGGCTCCGACGACTCTGAGAATGCGGAGGGCTCCGAGCCCACCTGGGAGGGGACCGTCATCGCCATCGATCGCGAGAACGGCAACACCGAGACCAAGTTCTCCAACAGGGCTGAGCTTGCGGCCGCGCTTGCTCCCAAGGAGGAGCCAGCAGCGTAGTCGGTTGGCGACTGTTTAGGACTTTTGGCAGCGGGCCCTGGGCGTTCATACGTTCAGGGCCCTCTGATGCGTTTGTGGCTTGCCGGCTAAAGCTCTACGTTCGCGGATTATGCTCGCTGCTTTTCTGTTCGGCTGGGCTACCACTTGTGTGTCTGTCAACGGACTTACGCTGGCACTTTATCTCTTTTCGAGTGCTCCGCGATGCGCGGCCTAAACTTTTTCAAAAAAG
>CAVDTO010000171.1:0-4007 GCA_963611895.1 bacterium | reverse complement strand
TGCGCCGCCCTCATCTGCGCTTTTGGCGCGGGCGCATGGGCCCTGGCCGGCATGGGCGAGGGCTTTGACCCGCAGGGGCTCATCGCAGCCTACGAGAAGGGCGCCGCCGACGCGAGCTCCGGCTACCGCATGAACGCCACGAACGAGAGCGGCGACGCCAGCCGCCACGACGACCAGAGCGCCAGCAAGGACAAGTCGACCGAGGACGCCGCCCAGCAAAACGACGCCACCAACCAGGCGGGCGACGCGTTCTCCGACGAGAGCAGCCCGCGCGCGGTGCAGGCCGTCTCGCGCGATTCGTCCTCCAACGCCAACACCGCCAACGTGGTGGTGAACGACGGCAGCACCTCAGGCAGCGGCAACGCCAACAACACGAACGCGATCATCATCCCGAGCGACGGCTCTAACAAGGGCAACGGCACCGGCGACGGCTCGGGCGGCAAGGCCGACGGCAACGGCGGCAACGCTAGCGATTCCGGCAAGACCGACGGCGATTCCGACTCCAAAAAAGACGACTCCGGCAGCGGCAAGGACGATGGCGGCAGCAGCGACGGCGGCAAGACCGACCCGACCCCCACACCCTCGCCCACCGACAACTCGTACAAGGTCCTCCCCACCGACCCGAGCCCCAGCAAGAGCGACAGCACCGACACCTCGCTCTTCCCCGGCACGGCCGGCACCGCCGAGGCGCAGAAGGCCGAGACCGCGAGCGACGACGAGGTCGCGGTAAGCATCAGCCAGAGCCCCAAGCAGTCGCTCTACTACGGGCAAAAGCTCAACGCCTGGACCATCTTCTGCGCGCTCAGCACCACCTACACCTACAAGCCGGCGGGCGCGAGCAAGGCGATCGGCTACCGCTGGGAATGCTCGCAGGACGCCTTTGACTCCTACCCCCTGTTCCAGATCGAGTCGTGGACCGACGAGGACGGCAACGAGAACCCCGAGCTCTGCCCCGACGGCGAGCTCACCATCAAGGTGCGCTACCGCTTTGCCGAGGACGGCACCTGGCGCAGCGAGACCGTGACCTGCGAGCCGCAGGCCTCGCGCGTGTACTTCTTGGGCCAGGCCGACGCCAGCGGCAACGCGACCGTGCTCGGCTGGACCGAGCAGACCGAGATCAACCTGCTGAGCCTTGGCGCCTTGTCGCTGGCGAGCAACCCCGACCTGGGCGTCTCGCTCACCGAGCGTGCGCTCCGCGACAAGGGCTACGTGGGCGACGACTACGCCATCACGCACCTGCTCACGGGCTGGGAAGAGAGCGGCGAGAGCCTCGGCTACACCTACGAGGTCACGCCGGGCAGGCACGTCATCCAGGTCGCGGGCTACTCCGACGAGCTGCCGAGCGGCCACACCGTGCGCCTGCAGAACTACTACGTGCAGTTCGACGGCGAGAGCAAGAGCTCGAGCGGCACGCTGCAGACGCTCATCGACGTTGACGAGTCGGTGCTCGAGGGCGACGGCGAGAGCGAGCTCACGCTCAAGGTGCCCGACGGCATCGAGGCCGTGGACAACTACAAAGACAGCAAGGACCGCACCGCCACGTGGTCGCTCAGCAATATCGAGCTGCCGGCGAGCGTGCTCTACTTCAACGTGGACGGGCCGTTCCTCGTGCAGAACGGCTGGAAGGTGAGCAAGAAGAGCAAGGTCTACGCCGCCACGAGCGACGGCATCCTCACGAGCAAGGACGGTGCGAGCTACCTGGGCATTCCTGCCGCACTCACCGAGCTCGACGTGCCGAGCGGCGTCACCTCCGTGCAGGTGCAGAAGTCCAACGAGCTCAGCCGTATCACCGTGCACGGCACCAAGGGCGAGGCGCCCAGCATCCAGACCGACAACCTCAACGAGTGCGTCATCGTGGTGGACGACAAGATCTTCGACGACTTCGTGGAGGAGAACTTCTCCGCGCTCGCCGCCGCCGACGCCAACGGCGTCACGGTCTGCCGTGCCTCCGACGAGAACGTGCAGTACACCTGCTCGGGCGGCATGGTCTACTCCGAGGACGACCTCGTGCGCGTGCAGAACACCGGCTCCGACACCGTGTTCGTGCAGATTCCCACCAACATCGCGGCAGGCGCCTTCGAGGGTGCCACCGACGTGACCCGCGTGGTGCTCTTCAACGACGAGGACTGTACGCTCGAGAAGGACTCGCTCGCGGGCGGCAACGTGCAGACCATCGTCTGCTTTACCGAGGACCAGGCCGCGGGCGTGCAGAAGCAGCTCGCCAAGGCCGGCGCGCCCAAGGCGCACGTGATTCTTGCGCAGGCGAGCCAAGAAGACATGCTCTACTACGTCGACGGCGACGAGGTGGTGCTCCTCTCCGACCAGGGCTTTGCCTCCATCTTCGATGGCACCGTCACCGAAGAGGACGGCAACAAGCTGCAGGTCAACACCATTGCGCCCTACGCCTTTGCGGGCGACACCGACCTTGCCTGGGTGACCCTGGGCGAGAGCGTCACCTCCATCGGCGCCTACGCCTTCCAGAACTGCAGCGGCCTGCAGGGGCTCTTCATCGGCGCCACGAGCGACGTCTCCGTGGGCGCCAGCGCGCTCGACGGCTGCGGCTCGCTCGGTTTTGTGGCCTCGCTCTCGGGCAACGCCGCTTTTGCCACCAGCGAGGTTCCCAACAAGGACTGCAGCTGGTACTGCCTGCCGGGCGCCGAGGGGCACGATTCCCGCTTTACATACATCGATGGCTTTAACTCGCTGAGCGTGGACGCGCAGGCCGACGGCAGCCTCGTGCTCTATGCCGCCGAGAACGCGGGCGACGACCCGTCCGTGCTCGTCTCGGGCGGCAGCAGCTATGAGGGAACGCTTACCCTGCCGAGCTCCGTGGTGGAAATCCTCGGTAGCGCCTTTAGCGGCACGGGCGGCAGCTGGAGCATCGATTGGACGAGCGCGCCCAACCTGCAGTGGATCGACAGGGCCGCCTTTGCGGGCTCCGGCTATACGGGCGACCTCGTCATCGACTCGTGCGGCGGCAAGCGTAAGAGCCTCATCATCGGCACGAGCGCCTTTGAGCGCTGCGCGGGCATCACCTCGTTCAGCTCCGACGTGAACGAAGTAGAGATCGGCTTTACGGCGTTCGCCGGCAGCGGCGACCTTGCGAGCGTGAGCCTCACGAGCACCGAGCCCGCCACGATCGCGTCGGGCGCATTCGCGAGCTGCAGCGCGCTCACGTCGATCACGCTTGGCAGCACCGAACCCGCCGGGCTCAACCGTTACTCGCCCGGCGTTGGCTTCCTCTTTACCGACGACGCCGAGGACGACGCGAAGATTCACCTCAGCGTGCCCGAGGGATCCGAGGAGGCCTATCTCCAGAACTGGGTGTACCGCCTTGTTGGCTATTCCGACTACGACGACTACTACAGCGAGGTCGAGTGGGAGATTTTTGAGGAGACGTGGGAGTTCCCCAGCGAAGACGAGGTGCGCGCCAAGATGGCCGAGAACCTGCTGGAGCCCGAGAACCGCCTGCGCGCCATGATGGGGATGGAGCAGGTAGACGCCTCGACCATCATCGTGGACGACGGCCAAGGTGGCGACGACAGCGACGATGGAAGCGAGGACGGCGACGCAACCAGCTTCAAGTTCTCCGAGGGCGAGGACGGCGCCTACACGCTCACCAAGGTTCCCACCAACGCCACGACCATCAACCTCGACGACGAGCTGCCCGAGGACTGCACGAGCCTGACCATCGGCGCCGAGGCGTTTGCCACGTGCGAGAACCTTACGCAGGTCGACCTCGGCACGCATGTGGCCACCATCGACGCAGGCGCCTTCAACGGATGCGACGGAGTTACCGTCGTGCTGCCGAGCGGTGCGGCCGAGAGCATCGCGCTTTCGGGCGGCAGCGCCGACAACCCGTTCACCTTTGGGGCGGAGATCAAGCTCGAGGTGCCCGCCGATGAGCAGGAGGCCCTGCTCGCCGCCTGGCCCATGCAGTGCCTGGGGTATGCGGACGAGAGCGAGCTGGGAGACTGGGTGTTCGACCTGTTTATGGACTATCTCTT
>CAVDTO010000170.1:0-4010 GCA_963611895.1 bacterium | reverse complement strand
TCTCGCGGGTGATCTCCTCGGGGCCGAGCTTGGTGTCGCGGGCGTCGATCTCGTGGCGCGAGATGTTGATGGTGGTGAGCAGGTCCTCGGCCACCAGGCGCTCGGAGACGACGATGCCGTCCTCGTAGTTGTAGCCTTCCCACGGCATGTAGGCCACGGTGAGGTTCTGGCCGAGCGCGAGCTCGCCGTGATCGGTCGACGGGCCGTCGGCGAGGGGCTCGCCCTCCACGACCTCGTCGCCCACGCGCACGAGCGGGCGGTGGTTGATGCAGGTGCTCTGGTTGGAGCGCTGGTACTTGGGCAGGTGGTACTCGTCCATGCCCGAGTCGGACTTCACGACGATCTTGGAGGCGTCGGCGTAGATGACCTCGCCCGCGTGCTTGGCGAGGGTGACCTCACCGGAGTCGAGGGCGGCGCGGCGCTCCATGCCGGTGCCCACGTAGGGCGCGGCGGGGTGCACCAGCGGCACGGCCTGACGCTGCATGTTCGCGCCCATGAGGGTACGCTTGGCGTCGTCGTGCTCGAGGAACGGGATGAGCGTGGCGGCCACGGAGAGCATCTGGCGCGGGCTCACGTCCATGTAGTCCACGTCGTCGGTCGGCACGTCGGCGGGGGCGCCGAAGGAGCCGTCGAAGTCGCGGGTACGGGCGATGACGGTGTGCGGCTTGACGAGCTTGCCGTCGGCATCGACCGTCACGAACGCGTTGGTCTTGGGATCGAGCGGCGTGTTGGCCGGCGCGATGATGTGGTTCTCCTCCTCATCGGCGGTCATCCAGTCGATCTGGTCGGTGGCCACGCCGTTCTCGACCTTGCGGTACGGGGCCTCGATGAAGCCGTACTCGTTCACGCGGGCGTAGAGGGCGAGCGAGCCGATCAGGCCGATGTTGGGGCCTTCGGGGGTCTCGATCGGGCACATGCGGGAGTAGTGCGAGTTGTGGACGTCGCGGACGGCGGTCGGCACGTTGGTGCGGCGGCTGGAGCCCGACTTGTGGCCGGCGAGGCCGCCGGGGCCGAGGGCCGAGAGACGGCGCTTGTGGGTAAGGCCGGTCAGCGGGTTGGCCTGGTCCATGAACTGCGAGAGCTGCGAGGAGCCGAAGAACTCCTTGATGGCCGCCACGATCGGGCGGATGTTGATGAGGCTCTGCGGGGTGATCTCGTCGATGTCCTGGGAGCTCATGCGCTCGCGCACCACGCGCTCCATGCGGCTCATGCCGATGCGGAACTGGTTGGCCACCAGCTCGCCCACGGTGCGGATGCGGCGGTTGCCGAAGTGGTCGATGTCGTCGGTCTTGAAGCCCTGCTCGCCGGCGGCCAGCGAGAGGAGGTAGCGCAGGGTGGCGACGATATCCTCGTCGGTGAGCACCATGACGTCCTCGGCGGTGTCGAGGTTGAGCTTCTTGTTGACCTTGTAGCGGCCCACGCGGGCGAGGTCGTAGCGCTGCGGGTTGAAGAGCAGGCCCTCGAGCAGGGTGCGGGAGGCATCCACGGTGGGGGGCTCGCCCGGACGCAGGCGGCGGTAGATCTCGATGAGGGCGTCCTCGCGGGTGAGGGCGGTATCGCGCTCGATGGTGCGCTCGATCACGTCGGACTTGCCGAGCAGCTCGTAGATGTCGTCGTTGGTGACGGCGATGCCGAGGGCGCGGAGCAGCATGGTGGCCGACTGCTTGCGCTTGCGGTCGATGGAGACCATGAGCTGGTCGCGCTTATCGACCTCGAACTCGAGCCAGGCGCCGCGGGCCGGGATGACCTGCGCCTTGAAGATCTTCTTGCCGGCATCCATCTCGGTGGAGAAGTACACGCCCGGCGAGCGGACGAGCTGCGAGACGACGATGCGCTCGGTGCCGTTGATGATGAAGGTGCCCTGGTCGGTCATCATGGGGAAGTCGCCCATGAAGACGAGCTGCTCCTTGATCTCGCCGGTCTCCTTGTTGGTGAGGCGGACGTCGGTGAGAAGCGGGGCCTGATAGGTCATGTCCTTCTCGCGGCACTCCTCGACGTCGTGCGAGGGGTCGCCGAACTGGTGCTCGCCGAAGCTGACCTCGAGAACATGGTTCTGGCTCTGGATGGGGCTGGACTCCTTGAACGCCTCGCGGAGACCCTCGTCCATGAACCGCTCAAAGGACTGCCTCTGGACGGTGATCAGGTTGGGGAGCTCCATAGCCTCCGGGATCTTCCCGAAGTTAACGCGCTCGCGCTCGGTAGCGGTGAAAGACGTTGCGTTTTGCACCAGGGTTTTCCTCCTTCTTGGAAAGGCGGCTTTAGCGGAGCGCCGTTTAAGCATGGCTCCGCCAGTTATGCAACGTATTAGTCTAGCAGGTGGCGACCGTTTGCCAAGAAAACGCTTGACGTTAGGGGCCGTTTAGATTAGCGAAAATAATTTCGCGTATCGCCGCAGGTAAACCGGGTAGTTACGAACACTTGTTCATATGATTTGTGTGAATTGGCGTGAGAGGGCGCAAACGTGCGGCCCCGATAACGCTTTCGTGCCTGCGAGCTGGGCTTCCGAGCAGAGCGGGCGCGGGCCGCGGCGCCCACACGACCATGCCCGGGCTGCGCTAACGAAGGGAGCCGCCCCGAAGGACGGCTCCCCTGCCCCGGGCCGTCTGCCGGCCCGGTTTATGTGCGGTTGCAAACGCTCGGTCCGCGGCGCGCGGCGATGCGGCTACTTGCGCTGAAGACCACCGCGAACGTCGATGGCCTCCCAGAAGTCGTCGGCAAAGCGCGGGTCGCTGGCGGCCATGAGAGCGTTGGTGGCCATCCAGCCGGAGGGCGTGCCGGTATCGAAGCCCGAGAGCGGGTCGATGACCACGGCGTACATGGCCTCGCGGTCGAGCGAGCGGGCCATGGCGTCGGTGAGCTGGATCTCGCCGCCCTTGCCGGCCTGCTGGTCGGCGAGCAGGTCCATCACGAGCGGGCTCAGCAGGTAGCGGCCCACGATGTAGAGGTTCGACGGAGCGGCCGCCGGGGAGGGCTTCTCCACCAGGCCGCCGATGCGCCACACGGCGCCCGGCTCGGTGTCGGCCACGTCCTCGCAGCCCTCAAGGGAGCCCACGCGGTCGCCGGCGATGACGCCGTAGCGGCTGACCTCGTCGGGAGCGCACGCGGCGACGGCGATGACGGAGGCGCCGCCGTGCTCCTTGGAGACGGCGAGCATCTTGTCGCAGATGTCGTGATTGGGAACCACGTAGTCGCCGAGCAGCACGAGGAACGGATCGTTGGCGGTGGCGTCGGCCGCCGAGCGGATGGCGTGGCCGAGGCCCTTGGGCTCGTACTGATAGCGGAAGTCGACCGGCATGCCGCCCGCGTGGGCGACGGCGTCGGCGTAGGCCGTCTTGCCGCGGCCGCGCAGGAGGTTCTCGAGCGAGCGGTCGGGCTGGAAGTACGAGAGGAGCTCGGGCTTGCCGGGCGAGGTCACGATAATGGCGTCATCGACCTCCTCGGGGTCGAGCGCCTCCTCCACCACGTACTGGATGACGGGCTTGTCGAGCACCGGGAGCATCTCCTTGGGGGTGCACTTGGTGCCGGGCAGAAAGCGGGTGCCGAGACCGGCGGCGGGGATGATAGCCTTCATGATTCGATGGTCCTTTCGCGCGCGGGCGCGCCGCGCGGGTCGACCCGGCCCTCTAACAAGCAACGGGCACGGGCTCTCGTCGGGGACGATACGCGGGGCATTTTACCCCCGGGGCATCTAACAAACGCGCCGATCGCCCCAATCTACAGGACGCATGCGCAAAAATGCTCCGGGAACGGCGGATAGGTGCGGACAAGCGGTGCGGGCGCACCCATCGTTCCCGCGAACAAAAAGCGGGGCCCGCGCGATGCGAGCCCCGCTTGCGCTGCCCTCAGGCGGCGCGAAGGTTTCTGTCGAAACCGAAGTTACTTGATGGTGACGGCAGCGCCGGCAGCCTCGAGCTTCTCCTTGGCGGCCTCGGCGTCCTCCTTCTTGGCGCCCTCGAGGACGGCCTTGGGAGCGCTCTCGACGACCTCCTTGGCCTCCTTGAGGCCAAGGC
>CAVDTO010000169.1:0-4064 GCA_963611895.1 bacterium | reverse complement strand
CCGGCTTAAAGGGGAATTCTGAAATCGTTGGGCCCGTTGAGCGCGGGGCGGGGCGGCAAAACGACGCGCCGAGAAGTGGGAATCAGGCGGGCTCGAAGAACCTAAGTGCCTGGACTCCCGCGTCTAGACTCTCGCACCTAAAGCCAACCTGCCCGATGCCTGCGCTTCGAAAATCAACCGTAACGTCCCAAGCCCACAAAGCCTAAGTCGTTCGACAGACCATGCAAGGGCAGACAGCCGCGCACGGCAAAAGGCTCCGGCAAGCCCCTCTAGATGAGGGTAAGCAGCGTGTAGACCGCGACGCCCACGACGCAGCACCAGAGCATCGACTTGGTCTTGCAGGCAACGATGGCCACGATCGCCGCGGCAACGAGCGGAGCGGCGGCCGGCCAGAGACCCGCGCTGAACATGCCGGGGGCAAGCAGGTCGTTGGCCACGAGCGCTGCGAACGCCGCCGGCGGGATGTAGCCCAGAGCCTCGCTCACGCGCGGCGAGAGGGCGCGGCCGCGCAATAGGTACGCCGGTGCCACGCGGCAGAAGAGGATCGGCAGGCAGGTGCCGAGCCAGAGCAGCAGGAACTCGCTAGTGCTCATGCGAACCCCTCCCCTCGCGCGCAAGGCCGGCAACGGCGAGCGCCACAGCAACGCCCGCAAGCGCCCCGAGGGGGACAGCCGCAACGGAGAGGCCGGCGCATTTGAGCAGGTAGACCGCGAGCATGGCGGCAACAACGGCCGCCACGTTGGCGCGGCTGCGCTCCTGCGAAAGAAGCAGGAACACGAAAAGCGAGGTGCAGGCGAACGCCGCGAGCGCCGTGGGTATGTTCACGGCCGCGCCGAGCACGCAACCGCCCGCGCACGAGACGGCCCAGGTGGTGAGCAGCACGAAGTTGAGGCAAAACGCGCAGGCCGGGGTCCACGCGGGATCGCAGGCGAGCTTCTCCACGCTCACGCCGAAGGCCTCCTCGGTGAGGGTCGCCGTGACGGCGAGGCGCTCGCCCGCGGTGGCGCCGTTCAGGTGCGGGGCGAGCGAGGCGGAGTAAAGCGCAAAGCGCGACGAGATGGTGGCGACCGAGAGCGCGATGGACGGGATGGGCATCCCCGCGATCCAGAGGTTGCTCATCATGAACTGACCGGAGCCCGAGAGATAGCACGCGCCCATGAGGCACGCCATCCAGGGAGCCATGCCGGCCTTGGCCTCGAGCACGCCGCAGGCGAGGCCCACGGGCACATACGAGAGCATGATGGGCCAGAACTGCGTGACCACGCGCCTGACGGTACCGAGCACTGCAGCCTCCTTTGTTCGTTCCCGGCTCGTTTGAGCACCACAGTCTACACGCAAGAAGAAGGGGAAGAGAGCGCGGGAGCCACTCATCTTCCCCTTGGTAACAAATGCGCTGCGAGGCAGGCGCCTGGGCGCGCGTCGCGACGGCTTGCGCGGAGCAGTCACGCCGCACGGAGCGTCCGAAGCCGGCGCCGGCGATGGGCCCGGCTCGCACCAAACTCGCTAGAAACCGCTGCGCGGCCAGCGCCGGCGATGGGATTGGCAGCACCAAGCTCAGCTGGAGCCGCTACGCCACTCGCACGAGCCGCTCGCCCGCGCGCCCTACCCCTCGAGCTTGGCCACGAGCTCCTCGACGACCTCGATGGCGTCGCCCACGACCTTGTACTGCGCGGCCCCGAAGATCGGCGCCTCGGGGTCCTCGTTGATGGCGATGACGCACTCCGCGCCCGAGATGCCGGCGAGATGCTGGATGGCGCCCGAGACGCCCACGCTCACCAGGAGCTTGGGCGCAACGGAGACGCCCGTCTGCCCCACCTGGTGACGATACTCGAGCCAGCCCGCCTCCACCACGGGGCGCGTGCAGCCGAGCTCGGCCCCGAGCGCCGCGGCCAAGCGACGCATGAGCGGCAGGTTCTTCTTGGAGCCGATGCCGCGGCCGACCACGACCAGGCGCTCGGCGTCTGCGATCGACGCCTCCTCGTCAGCGCTCACGCTGCCTGCGACCTCAACGCGGCCCTTGAGGGCAGGGTCGAGCGCAACGTCCTCGACCTCGCCCGCGCGCGCTACATCGGGTGCCGGAGCGGCAAAGATCCCCGGGCGTACGGTTGCCATCTGGGGACGGTGCGCCGGGCAGACGATCGTGGCCATGAGATTGCCACCGAAGGCCGGGCGCGTCTGCTGCAGGAGGCCGGTCTCGTCGTCGATGCCGAGCACGGTGCAGTCGGCGGTGAGGCCCGTCTGCAGACGGTAGGCCACGCCCGGGGCGAGCTCGCGACCGAACGGCGTTGCCCCGTAGAGGATGATCTCAGGTCTGCGTTCGCGCACGAGGTCGCAGATGAGGTGCGCGTAGAGCTCGGCGTCGTTCGCGGCGAGGCGATCGTCGCGGCAGCGCAGCACGCGGTCGGCTCCGGCGGCGATGAGCGCCCGGGCGTTGCCCTCGGGCGCGCTCGACCCCTCGCCCAGAAGCGCCACGACCGCGCACGAGCGCGCGGCGGCGAGTTCACGGGCCTTGGCGACGAGCTCAAAGGCCACTGGAGCGATCTGGCCGGCGGCGTCGGTCTGGGCAAAAACCCAGATGTCGTGCCAGGCCTCGAGGTCGCAGACGTTTGCAGCCTCGCCCTTCTCGATGGAGATGGCGCCCACGGGGCAGGCGTCCACGCAGCTGCCGCAGAACACGCACGCGTCGGTCGCGCGCGCCTTGCGGTTGGGGCGCTCCCCCTCCACGACGATGCCGCCGTTCGCGCACGCGCGCACGCAGCGGGAGCAGCCGACGCAGGCTTCGGTATCTACGATGAGTCCGGGCATTATTCGATCCCCCCGATAATCTGAGCGAGCTGTTCGGCCTGGCTTGCCGCCGAGCCCTCGACGCTTTGCGCCACGTGCTCGCGCTCCGGCACGAACGAGCGCACCACCTGGGTGGGCGAGCCCGCAAGGCCGCAGCGCGCGGTGTCGGCGCCGGCGGTCTCGGCCGAGAGCACGGCGATCTCGGCCCCTGCGGCCGCACGGATGCCCGCGATGCTCGGCATGCGGAGCTGGGCGATGTCCTTGGAAACCGTGATCACGCACGGCAGCGCTACGCGGACCGTCTCCTCACCGGCATCGACCGCGCGCACGAGCGTGAGCGCGCCGTCCTCGAGCGAGACGAGCTCCTGGACGTCGGCCACGCAGGGAACGTCGAGCGCCGCGGCGAGCTCGGGGCCGATCTGGGCGGTGTCTCCGTCGACGGCCATCTTGCCGCAGATCACGAGGTCGGGCGCCTCGCCCGCGTGCGCGATGCCAAGACTCAGCGCATAGGTGGTGGCGAGCGTGTCGGCGCCGGCGAAGGCGCGGTCCGAGAGCAGAAGGCCCGCGTCGGCACCGCGCGCCACGCAGTCGCGCAGGAGGTCGGCGGTCGCCGGGATGCCCATGGAGAGCGCCGTGACGTCTACCTGCTCCGCGCCCGCGGCTGCGGCTGCGTCCTTGAGCTCGAGCGCGACCTCGAGCGCGCTCGCGTCGAACGGATTGATGACGGCTTGCTTGCCGTCGCGCACGATGGTGTTGGTCTTGGGGTCCATCTTCACCTCGGTGGTGGAGGGAACCGCCTTTACGCAGACGAAGATCCGCATGCTACTCGCCTCCCTTCTGGGCCGCGGCGCTCACGGCCGCGTCGAGCACGTCCTCCGCAAAGAGGTTGCCGCGCCCGAGCTGGCCCTTGGGGTCGAGCTGCACCTTGAGGGCGGCCGACTCGCGCATGGCCTCTGCGCCGTACATGGTCTCCAAAAAGCCCCGTTTGAGCTTGCCCACGCCGTGTTCGGCGGATACGGCGCCGCCCATCTCCGTGACCTCGCGCGCCCAAGAAGCGAAGAGCTCCTGGCCGCGGGCGTAGTCGGCGGCGTTGCGCGGCAGCACGTTCACGTGCAGGTGATTGTTGCCGATGTGCCCCCACGCCGCGCTCTCGAGGCCGGCCTCGGCGAGCGTGCGCCGATAGAGGTCGACCACGTCGTGCAGGCGGTCGTCGGGCACCGACATGTCGCTGCCGAGCTTGGTGATGGTGGGGTCGGTGCGGCGTCGCTCGTCGATGAGCA
>CAVDTO010000168.1:0-4069 GCA_963611895.1 bacterium | reverse complement strand
TTGAACTGGTCGATAGCCGCGATAAACGTGACGATGAAGACCAATGCGACCTGAACGATCGAGTATTCCATCTTGCTCCTCCTTTCGAAAATGAACGTGAACTCGGAATTCACGAACGTTGGGCCGGGCATCATGCCCAGCCGGTTTGGATGCGAGGGCTACGAGAAGAGCTTGCTCGTGTCCTCGACAGGCGTGCTCGGAACGCGCCTGATCTCCAACTCCACCCCCAATTCCTGCAGCTCTTTGAAAGCGGCGACATCGGCGTCGTCGACTGCCACCGAGGTGGCAACCTGCCGCTTTCCTTCCGACATGTGCATGTTGCCGATGTTGACCTTACGTATAGGCACCCCGCCCTTGACGAGCCTGAGCACGTCTTGCGGAGTTTCGGCCACGATAAAGATGTGCTGCTTGGGGCTCGCCTTGCCGATCACGTCGATCGTCTTCTGCACGGAGAAGAAGCGCGTGGCAACGCCGGCGGGGGCAGCCATCTTCATGAGGTTCTGACGCATGGTGTTCGTCGAAACGTCGTCGTTGGCGACGAGGATGAGGTTGGAGCCCAGGCTGGAGTTCCACTGGGTCGCGACCTGACCATGAATCAGTCGGTTATCGATACGGGTGAGTAGGATGTTGGGTTCTGCCATGGTTATCAGCTTCCTTTCGATGCTGCCGGTAGATACGTGAATGCGGGGCGCGTTCTACTTGATCTCTTGGATGGCGTAGCGCGAGACGTCCAAGACCGCACCGGAGCGGACCTTGACCTCGACGCGGTCGCCGTCGATGCCCTTGATGGTGCCGTAGATGCCGCCCGCAAAGAGAACCTCTTGGCCGGGCTTGAGCTCGGTGTGGAGCTCCTTGAAGTACTTCTGCTTCTTCTTCATGTTGACCTGCGACCAGATGGTGTAGATCACGCCCATGATGACCAGAAGGCCCAGCAGGGCGATGGAAGAGGCAAGGATGTTTGCGCCGAAATCGCTGCCCATTAGATGCCGTCCTCGTCGTCGAAGTCATCGGATTCCGCGGCATCGGAGGCAAGGGTGTCGAGGCTCTTGTGCATGATGCCGGCGGTGCCGACGCTCACGGCCTGCTCGGCAAGATCGCTGAGCGTAGCGCCGTTGCGCAGGAACAGGAGCTCGATGAGCATGGGCAGGTTGGTGCCCGTCACGATCTGAAGATTCTCGACGTCCTGGGCGATCATCATCGCCTGGTTGAACGGGGTGCCGCCCAAAAGGTCGACAAAGACAAGAACGCCCTCACAGCTCTCGGAGAGCTCGACGATCGCCTGACGCAGGTCGTCGCCGTAGGTTGCAGCCTGCGAACCCTCAAAAGGAACGACCTTGAAGGCCTCCTGGTCGCCCGCGACCATGTCGATAGCGCTTGCAAGACCGTTCGAGAACTGTCCATGTCCAGTAAGAACAAAACCGACCATCCGCTTAGTCCCTTTCTTGTTTGTTTCGAAGTTCGTAGGGGAACCTGTCTACGGTGCCGAACTGGTAGTAACCACGTGATAAGTTGGTCCTACTATAACATCTGAAAATCCCGCCCCTTTCTGCGGAAGATGGTAAACCGTTTTTGCTACCGTCCACAGTCTTTATTCGACCGTTTACCTGTATGTAACACTTCTACCTGCGGTTTTGAAATGCACTCGAAACAAAGACCTTAAATTACTTGCGCATAAATTTAGCAGATTGAAACCGTTTTCAGCTGGTTTATTGTTCAATAAAGCGGCTGGTCATTGTGTAGATTTTCTAATTGGTATTAATACATGCATACCAGATGCGCGTTTTTGCGCACCCATTCGGCGAGCGGTAGTTTTGCGCCGTTCGCCGACGCCCGTAATTGAGGGAGCAGGCGGATTTTTGCGCGAACTCCGGACCAGCGGATTTTTGCGGATGCGTGTGCATACGTTTTATAAAAAGCCCGGCAAACGCTTGCGCCCGGCGCGCTTTACCCGTAATATATGCATCCGTTGACGCGAAAGCGTCGCACATGGACCGCCAGCGTAGCTCAGTTGGTAGAGCACCGCTCTCGTAAAGCGGGGGTCACCGGTTCGAGCCCGGTCGCTGGCTCCATTGAAGTACCAAGCTCCCTCCCGAGGGAGCTTTTCTTTTATATGCACCCCTCATGGGCTCGAACCGATGAGGTTGCGAGGCGTCAAGCGAATAGGCCAGCGGCCTATTCGTAGCCGAGCATGCGAGGAGGCGGCGGTAGCCGCATCCGAAGCTGCGGATTCGCGCAGCGAATACGCGAGCCCGGTCGCTGGCTCCATTAGCAATTGAAGCTCCCAGAGATGGGGGCTTTTTTCTTTTAGTGCCCCTTACATGGGCTCGAACCGATGAGGTTGCGAGGCGTCAAGCGAATAGGCCAGCCCGGCCGGCACCAAAAAGGCGAGCCCCGCAATTGGAGCTCGCCTTTGCGCGCGTGCTATGTTCGCCGGGCTTGGACCTTAGGCGTAGAGACCGAAGATCTGGATGTTGGCGTCTGCGAACAGGCCGTTGCGGTAGTTGGTCCACTTGGTGCTCAGCTTGGAGGCCGCGGTGGAGTACTCCTGATAGGCCACATAGTAGGCGGCCTGCGCCTGCTCGTAGGTAGCGCTGGCGCCATCGAAGTCGCCGACCTGCTGGGCATAGGTGCTCTTGGAGCTCTTCCAGGTGTTCTTCTTGGAATTCCACTTCTTGCCCGCCAGCTCGATGATGTACTTGGCGTAGGTGGCCTTCTCGTCATCGGTCAGGTTGTTCTCGTCGGCCGGCTCGGTGGGAGCGGTCGGGGCGGTGACGTTGCCGGCGTCCTTGATGACCTTCTTGTAGAGCTTCTGCTGCAGGGCGTAGTTCTTCACCTGCTCCTTGGCCTGCTTGACGGTGAGGCCGTACTGCGAGGCCATGGTCTTGTAGCTGGAGGTGCCGATGGCGCTCTTGGCGGTCTTCTTCATCTCCTTGCTCGAGACGGTGATACCCTCGTCCTCGGCGGCCTGGACCAGGATCTTGGTGCGCACGTAGGAGAGGATGGTGTCGGCGGAGGGGGCGGCGTAGTTGCCGTCGTCGTCCTTGACGTTGTCGACGCTGTACTGGCTCTCGATGGCCTCGCGCGCGGTGATGTTCGAGGTCTTGCCGTTGTAGGTGTAGGTCGCGACGGTGTCGTCGAGCTGCTCGGCCGTGAGCGTGGCGGTGCCGGTGCCCTTGGCGCCGAAGCCGCCGTTGCCGATGAAGAAGCCCACAATGGCGGCGACCACGATCAGGGCCGCGGCGACGGCGCAGAACACGGTGCGCTTGCGCTTCTGGTCGGCGAGGATCTGCTCGGCGGTGCGGGGCACCACTTCCTCGTCGGAGTCGTCGGACTCGTCGCCCTCCTCGGGCATGAGGTTCTCGTCGGCGGCCTCGGCGACCATCTGGGCCTCGGCAGCCTCGGCCTCCTCCTCGGCCGTGGTGCCCGCGGCGATGTGCTCGGCCGACGTGCCCGCGACGAGCTCGACGTCGTTCTCGGGAAGGTCGTTCGGGGTATCGGAGCGCTCGATGATCTCGATGCCGTCGATCTCGTCCTTCTGCTCTTTCTTCTGAATAAGGCCCATGCTGTGTTTCTCCTCTGCATTGCGGGGCGCATATGACGCATAAAGATACGCCCGGCACGATGCCGAGCGCACAGGTTTGCATTCTACTATTCGGGCGCGAGCTTGTCGCTCTCCGCGAGCCAGCTTGGCACCAGTGAGGGCAAAAGCGCACGTAAAACTTGAAAACAAAAGCGCGGAACCCGCTTGGGGCCCCGCGCCTAAGGATTGTTTAAAGCTCTGCGGCGCCTAAAACCTAGAGGTGCGCGATCACGGCATCCGCGAACGCCTGGGTACCCACGGCGCCCTCGGCAGACCCGGTCTGCGCGCGGCGGACGTCGCCCGTGACTTGCTCGCCCTCCTCGAGGGTCGCCGAGACGGCCGCGCGGATGCGGGTTGCGGCCTCGGTCTCGCCCAGGTGGTCGAGCATCATGGCCGCGGAGAGGATCTCGGCCGTGGGGTTGGCGATGTCCTGGCCGGCGATGTCAGGCGCCGAGCCGTGCGTGGCCTCGAAGATGGCCACGTCCTTGC
>CAVDTO010000167.1:0-4078 GCA_963611895.1 bacterium | reverse complement strand
ATTAAGTGCCAATCCATTTGATTGCTCCTTCTTCGAATGTGGCTTGGTAACATTATAGCATCCGCATCTTCCTCGCCCGCTCCATCAGCCAAGAAGGTAGCCATGATTTACTTTACTAGCGATACCCATTTCGGGCACGAGAACGCGATTCGCTTCACCGGTCGCCCGTATTCGTCAGTGAACCAGATGAACTCCGCGCTCATCGCCAACATCAATGCCCGTGTTGGAATGAAGGATGAGCTGTACATCCTGGGCGACTTTAGCTTTAAGATGCCCGCCGCCGAGGCCTATGCTTTGCGCAAGCAGATTGTTTGCCGAAAAGTCCACCTTGTTCCCGGCAATCACGACAGAGATTGGTCTCAACCAGCGGTGTCCGACGCCTTTGTCGTCGAGCAGCCAATCGCAACGCTCAAGGTCGACGGATTGAAAATCGTGATGAGCCATTTTCCCATCGCTGACTGGCCGGGCATCGGCCACCACGCCTGGCATTTGCACGGTCACATACATAGTAAAGGTCCCGATTACAACTTGTTCAACGCCGAACAGGGACTGCTCAGATACGACGTGGGCGTCGACTCGAATGACTATGCGCCCGTCAGCCTTGATGAGCTCAAGGATTGGTTCTCGTCCGTTCCCGAGCCGCGCGATCGAGTGAAGTGGCCATGGTGGGTAAATCAGACGGCCAACGCGCGCATCGAGCGCGAGCTTGAAGCGATCAGAAACGCCCCTTGCCCTGGAACCTATGGCTCAGGTCACGCCCTGCTCGACGCGGCGCACGATCAAATCGCTGTCGAAGACGACGTGATGAGTGATCTGGTCGCGCGTTTTCGCGAGTTGAGGGCAAGGACTCCCCGTAGCGAGTTTCTCGAGAATCTAACGCCGGAAAAGCTGAAAGAGGAGTTGGAACGATAAAGCACTTCTTCATGGAAATCGACGGCATGACCATCACATACGGCGACCTGAGGAAAGAACTCCTGTGCGACTCTGTTCCCTACTACGTCGAAAGGGACGGGGCAGACGGTGACTTCGACTTCGCCGCGGGATCCTTGCCGACATGCACGCCGATCAGGAGCAAGGGATTCTCCGAGGCGGAGCTCTGGGACATCGAATCCCTAATGAGAGATAACATGCTCATCATCTATGATCAGATTCGCGGTGTGGGGGCGTGGGGCATGACCCAATGCACCTCCTCTTCTCTCATCGACGAGATCGAGGAGGCGGCGTGTGAAGCGAACGCAAGCGATGAGGTTTGGAGGCAGACCATGATCACGCTGGAGGAGAAGAGAGAGTCCGAAAAGAAAGCCGCGAGGCAGCTCGGATTCGAAGAAGCTTGCGCCATCAACGATGCGAAGAAAGAACGATTCAAGAAGGTCGCCGCAGCGCTCGTCTCCGTCGGACGAGGCGAGGAGTTCGCCAAAGCATTCTCCGACGAGAAGCGTCTAAACGAGCTCGCATCCGAACTCGGCATAGATTAAGCCGTAACGGCGATATTAGCCGACGACTGAAAGCACCCTGGCTGCCTTTTCGAGCGTCGCCTCATTCGCCAGCTTCAGTCTCCAAGACGACCGTCTCGAACCCGTCTTTCTCCCACGCGAGATCGCCGAGATTGGCGGCCATCGTGGCGATGAGCCACGATTCGTAGTCTCGCGACGTCCTGTCGACCCATGCATGATGGATGTAGTCGTCCGGCTCGAGCGCGACCTGCTTATATCCGCCGGTCTCCTCGTCGAACCTCTCTGTCTTGCGGCGAGTCTCGGGCTTCTTGGCGTGCGAGAGGCACAATGCCGCGAACCGGTCCGCATCGAGCTCGTCAGAGAAGCCCGTCAACTCCGGGTCGAATCCTTCGACGATATCCGCCGCAGGCACGTACGCCTCGCGAAACGGTTCGCGAGCATCGAGGGAAGCAAGCGTCGCGATGCGCAAGGTCGGGATGCAAAGCTCGCCATCCCAGCTTTTGTAAGCGAACTGTGCGCGCAGCTCGTCGGACATCTCTTTCTCCGGCAGGAACGCCATCTCCTCGTAAAGGTCCGAGGCGCACGAGCGGGAGCGGCAGAGAATGCTGATCATCTTGCCGTCCTCGTCGTAAGGAGGGGAGGGGAGGACCATCCCTGTGACCCGCTCGCGTTTCGCGAGGTAATACGTGTGGTAGCTGCTCATGATGCTTTCCTTCTCGTGGAGACGATTAGGCTATCGCGGTGCGGGTTGGCATCTCGACGGCGCGCGTTCTGCATGGGCAACGCGCTGGCTGTCGGCATTCCGCACGCCATCGGCGCCGCCATCACTCACATAAAGGATTAGGTTTCTCCTGCTGTGTACCAGATATACGGCATGTGTACGCTGTGCACGTTGTGAACAGCGTACACATGCCGGTAACACGGGGGCAACCCCCGTGTTACCCCAGGTCTCGCTTGATTCCAACTCATGTTAGCGCATTTACTAACATGAGTTTTTTTCGATTTAGGAGACGAGCATGTCCAAGCAATACATCATCGAATCGGATGCCATCGCCGGGACGAACGCCGACAGCTGGACCGATTTCGCGGAGCTTCTGTCCTGGTGGCTCGAAGAGGGCCCGAGCCTCGACTTCGAGGAGTTCGACAGGCGAAGCCGCGCCTTCGCGGCGCGCGCCGTCACGCTCGCCGGCGGGACGAGCTGCAAGGCCTAACGCTCCTCCGAAAAAAGTTGCGAACTTAAGGGCGTTCTTCTCACGGAAGCGCGGTTGGGGTGCTACATTCAGCAATGTATACGCGGTATACATGCGTATGCGCAGGTCAGAAGCTATATTCAGATGTTTACGCAGCTTAGAAGCGTTTACGCCTGTATACAGCGCTTACAACGATGAAGGGAATCATCATGGCAGAAAAAAACGAAAATTTGTCGATGCGGATCGGCCCGGAGGCGAAGGCCGTCATCGAGGCCTGGCTCGACGCGCACGGCGGCACCAAGGCCGAGGGAGCCGCCGCCCTCGCCGAGCTGCTGCGCCGCACGGACTTCGCGGAGGAGTACCCGGCTAGCGCCGAGGCGTTCGACGCCATCGACGAGCTCGCTACCAAAATGAGGAAAGCCATCGAGGGTATCGAGATCGCCCGGGGCGAGGCCGTCTCGGCGGCCGATGGGCGCGCCGCCGCCGCCATCGCGAAGGCCGAGGGCCGCGCCGCCGAGGCCGAGGGTTCGAAGGCCGCCTTGGCTGCGGCGAACGCCGATCTGAAATCGGCTCTCGCCGCCGCCGAATCCAAGTTGGCAGACGCTGCGAGAGGCCGCGCCGACGTCGAGAAGCGCTGCGCGGCGCTCGATGGCCAGCTCGCCGATGCCCATGCCCGCATCGAGGAATACAAGAAGCGCGAGGCCGAGGTCGCCGAGAAGGCCAACGCCGCCGAGGCCGACCGCGCTGCCCGTGCCGAGGCCGAGAAAGCGGCTCTTGAGGCGAAGGCGGCAGAGGCAAAAGCCCTCGACGCAGTCGAGCGGCTGAAGCAGCAGGCCGCATCCGACGCCGCCATTGCCGCCGAGAAGCTGAAGTCGGTCGGGCGAGACGCGCAAAGCTGGAAAACCGCCGCCGAGAAGCGCCTCGGCGGCATCGAGGCTATGCAGAAACAGATCGACACTCAGGCGCTCGAGAACAAGGAACAGGCGGCGGCTCTTGCCGCAAGCGAGGCGCAGGCGGCCGCCGCGCGCGCCGAGGCCGACCGCCTTATGGCGATGCTCGACCGCCTGACCGGCAAGCCGGCCGACGACGGCGAGAAGCCGGCGGCGGCGAAGAAGCAGCCGTAGCCTCCGCGCTCAACCACAAAGGAAAGCGCTTCACTCAGCTTTTCCATCCTGCCGATTCCCCTCGTGAAAAACCGGTTATAGTAAAATTACTATAACCGGTTTTTTGATCTGCGAACCAAACACCTCTCTACTCCCTACTTAGCTTGCGGCCCTCGATTTCCTCCCTAATCTGGATTTGTAGCAAGATACGCCCCTTGTTAAACAAGGGGCCCGCACCGCCGATTCCGCCATTCTCCGAATGGCTCCACCGGCCAGGCGCGGTCTTGCCGGGGTAGGACCCCAGACCCGAAATCGACGCGCAGGGCATGCG
>CAVDTO010000166.1:0-4100 GCA_963611895.1 bacterium | reverse complement strand
CGGCGACGTCTTCCTCGGAGCACGAGGGCTCGCCCGCCGCGGGATCGCTGAGCGGGGCTGCGCCCTCGTAACGCTGCGGGTAATGAACTCGGTTCAGCCGTTCGACATCCTGCTGCAGCGTGTAGAGGGGCACGGTTGTGCCGGCAGCGAGGTTGTGCACCGGCGCCACATACGTGTCCCAGAACTCCCATTCGCGCGGCTTGGGGATGTGTTCCGGCTTGGCAAAGTGCGTGATGCGGTACGGGATGGGGTCCACGATGCCCGGCACCATGTAGCCCACGCGGATGTCGGGGAGCACGTTACCGAACACGAAGGCGTTGCGGTCGCGCACGGCGGCGGCAATCCCGCCCTCGCGTGCAAGCAGCTCCTCGGCATGAGCAATATGGATATTCCAGCTGGGCACGTGCTCCCCTATCCCATTCCAAATAAAACGCTAGCTGCGGACCTCGCCGCCCACGGCCTTGCAGACCTTGGTGACGATCTTGCCGTGCGCGCGCTCCACCTCGTCGCTCGTGAGCGTGTGGTCGTCGGAGCGGTACGTGAGCGCGAACGCCATGGACTTCTTGCCGTGGCCCACGCGGATGGGGTCGCGGTAGACGTCGAACAGGCGCACGTCGCAGAGCAGCTTGCCGCCGGCGCTCGCGATGCGGCGCTCGAGATCCTCGCAGGTGACCTCCTCGGGCACCACGATGGCGAGGTCGTGCTCCACGGAGGGGTACTGCGAGAACTCGTGGTAGTTCTCCTGGTTGTGCGCCCCGCTGATGAGCTTATCGAGGTCGAGCTCAAAGGCCACGACCGGCAGGTCGATGTCGTAGGCCTCGCGCGCGGCGGGGTGCACCTCGCCCACCCAGCCGAGCACCGTGCCGCCCGAGAGCACCTCGGCGCCGCGGCCCGGCTGCAGGAAGCCGTAGAGCTCGCCCTCGGCAGCACGGAAGCGCACCTTAGGGATGCGCAGCTGGGCGAGCAGCTCCTCCACCACGCCCTTGCCGTCGAAGAAGCGCAGTGGCTTGAACTTCTGGTTCCAGGTCTCCTCGCCCATGGTGCCCGAGAGCACGCCGGCAACGGAGTGGCGCTCCTTGGGCAGGCTCGCGGTCTCGCGGCCAAAGAAGAGGCTGCCGACCTCGTAGAGCTGCACGTTCGCGGTGCCGTGGGCCTCGTTGTAGGCCACCGACTGCAGAAGGCCCGGAAGAAGCGAGCGGCGCATCTCGGTCTCCTCGGCCACGAGCGGGTTCATGAGCACCACGGGCACGCCGCGGCCCTCGGCCGACATGCCGATCTTCTCGAGGTCGCCCGGTGCGGCAAAGCCGAAGGTCGTGGTCTCGTTGAGGCCGCAGGCACGCAGGATGGTGCCGACCTTGCGGGTGAGCTTCTGCTCGCGCGTGAGGCCGCCGATGTGGTTCTTGGCGGCGGGAATGGTCGCCTCAACGCGGCCCATGCCCCAGAGGCGCAGGACTTCCTCGATGAGGTCGATCTCGCGCGGGAGGTCGGGGCGGAAGCTCGGCGGGGTCACAAGGTAGTCCTCGCCCGCCTCCTCGACCTTGCAGCCGAGGCGCGTGAGCGAGCTCACCACGAAGTCGCGCTCGATGGGCGCGCCGCAGATGTCGAGCACGCGCTGGTAGCGCAGGGTAACCGGCTCCACGGTCTTGGGTGCGGGGTACACGTCCACGTAGCCCGGGGCCACCTCGCCACCGGCGAGCTCCTCGATGAGCGCGCAGGTGACGTTGGCCACGTCGATGCAGCCCGTCTCGTCCACCTGGCGCTCGAAGCGGATGGAGGCGTCGGAGATGAGCGCGAGGTCGCGGCTCGTGTGCGAGGTGCGACCGGCATCGAAGCAGGCGCTCTCGACCATCACGTCGACCGTGGCGTCGGTGATCTCGGAATCCATGCCGCCCATCACGCCGGCCAGCGCCACGGGGCGCTCGCCGTCGGTGATGAGGCCCATGCCGGCATCGAGCACGCGGTTCTCGCCGTCGAGGGTCTGGAACTCCTCGCCCTCGCGCGCGGCGCGCACCACCACGGAGCGGCGGCCGTCGCGCTCGACGAAGGTCGAGAGGTCGAAGGCGTGGAGCGGCTGGCCGGTGAGCATCATCACGTAGTTGGTGATGTCGACGATGTTGTTGTGCGGGCGGATGCCGAGCGCGTTCAGGCGCTTGACCATCCAGTCGGGCGAGGGGCCGACCTTGACGTTGCGCACGATGCGCGCCACGTAGCGGTCGCAGAGGCCCTCGTCGGCGATCTCGGCCGAGAGCTCGTCGGCGGTGGCGCGGCCGCTCTCGGCCTTGATGGCGGGCAGCTCAACGTGGAAGTCGCGGTCGAGCACGGCGCCGGTCTCGCGCGCCATGCCGACCATCGAGAGGCAGTCGGGGCGGTTGGGCGTGATCTCGCAGTCGAGCACGGTGTCGGAGCTGCCGAGGTACTCGCCGAGCGGCATGCCCACGGGGGCGTCCTCGGGCAGGATCATGATGCCGGAGTGGTCGCCGCCGAGGCCGAGCTCGCGCGCCGAGCAGTTCATGCCGCACGACACCACGCCGCGCAGCTTGGACTTCTTGATCTTGATGTCGCCGGGGAGCTCGGCGCCCACCATGGCGGTGACGATGTGGTCGCCGGCCTCGAAGTTCTGCGCGCCGCAGACGATCTGCAGCGGCTCGGGGTTGCCGTCGGCGTCCACGTTGGCGGCGCCCACGTCCACGCGGCACACGTACATGTGGTCGCTGTCGGGGTGCGGGGTCTTCTCGAGCACCTGGGCGGTGACCACGTGGTCGAAGCTCTCGCCCACGGTCTCGATTGCCTCGACCTCGGTGCCGGTGCGAATGAACTCGGCCGCGAGCTCCTCGGGGCTCTCGGGCACATCGATCATCGTCTTGAGCCAGTCATATGAAACTCTCATCTGGCTAGTCCTTTCATCTTATAGACCCACGAAATCGCAGGCAGAAAACTCAACTAACTAAGAAATAGTTCTTGTGAGCGGACGTCCTTTTCGAAATAAGATCCGCTCAATCAGCCAAGAGGGCGGGTTTTCCAGGTGCTGCAGATTCGCCCGAAAGAGGAGGGAAGCGTACTTAGGTACGCGACCGACGATTGAGGGTGAAGGTGCGGTGGCTGGGAAAGCCGCGGCATTTAGAATTGATTCAAGAAGCGCATATCTCCCGTCATAAGCGTGCGCAGGTCGGGCAGGTCGTAGCGCAGGGCGGCCACGCGCTCGGCGCCGATACCGAAGGCGAAACCGGAGTACTTCTCGGGGTCGATGCCGCAGTTGATGAGCACGTTGGGGTCGACCATGCCGCAGCCAAGGATCTCGATCCAGCCGGAGTGCTTGCAGAAGTTGCAGCCCTTGCCGCCGCAGACGCCGCAGCTCACGTCGACCTCGCAGGAGGGCTCGGTGAACGGGAAGAAGTGCGGGCGGTAGCGGGTCTTGCGGTCCTCGCCGAACATGCACTTGACGAAGTAGTCGAGCGTGCCCTTGAGGTCGCCGAAGGTGATGCCCTCGTCGATGACCAGGCCCTCGATCTGGTTGAACTGGGGCAGGTGGCAGGCGTCGGCCGTGTCGGGACGGTAGACGGTGCCCGGGCAGATCATGTAGATGGGCGGCTTCTGCGCCTCCATGGTGTGCACCTGCACGCCGGAGGTCTGGGTGCGCAGCAGGATGTCGGACTCGCCGTGGGCGTGCGCCTCGGGGTGGGCGACCGTGCCGGGGGCGTTGTCGACCACGTAGAAGGTGTCGCGCGCCGAGCGGCTCGGATGGTCCATGGGCGCGTTCAGCGCGGTGAAGTTGTAGTAGGAGGTATCGACCTGCGGGCCGGACTCCACGGTGTAGCCGATGCCGCAGAAGATGTCCTCGGCCTCCTCGAGGATCTGCTTGATGAGGTGCTGGTGGCCGATCTGCGGACGCGCGCCCGGGAGCGTGACGTCAACGGCCTCGGCGGCGAGCTGGCGCTTCATGGCCTCGTGCTTGATCTCGGCCACGCGCTCGGAGAGCAGCGACTCCACGCCGTTGCGGATCTCGTTGGCGCGCTTGCCCACGACCGGGCGCTCCTCCTGCGAGAGCTTGCCCATCATGCGCATGAGGCCCGTGAGCTCGCCCTTGCGGCCGAGCAGCGCCA
>CAVDTO010000165.1:0-4118 GCA_963611895.1 bacterium | reverse complement strand
CCTGCCAAAAATAGGGGCAGCGCAGATTTCCGAAGGAGTTTTTATGCCGCAGGCGAAAACTAACATATTTGTCGCTTCGGCCCTTGCGGTCACCCTTGGCCTGTCCGCCGTTCCTGTAAGCGCATGGGCTGAGACCTCTGCCGAGCTACAGGCGCAGCTCGATCAAGCTCAAAAAAAGCTGAACACGCTTTATTCAGCTGCTGAGCAGGCTGGTTATGAACTCGACAACGTCACGAGCGACCTTAACGACACCAAAGACCAGATTTCGTCGCTTGAGGGTCAGATTGCCGAAGAGAAGAAGGAGCTCAAGGATAAACAGTCCCAGCTCTCCGAGATTCTTTCTAACCAGTACAAGGCCAACGACGGGTCGAGCCTGCTGACGCTCTTCTTGAACTCGAGCGACTTCGGCGAGCTTGTGAGCAATATGCATTATGCGAACAAGGTCTCCGAGCAAAAGATGAGCGCGATTAGCGACGTTCGCAATCTTCAGCAGTCGCTTGAAAGCAATAAGAGCGAACTCGAGACGCAGAAGACCGAGCAGGAGAAACTCGTATCGGAGCAGCAGGCAAAGTCTGCTTCCGCCGATCAGGCAGCCGCTCAGGCGCAGGCCTATTACGACCAGCTTTCTGATGAGGTGAAAAATAAGCTCGCCGAGGAAGAGGCGGCCGCTCGAGCTCAGGCCGAGCAGGAGGCTCAGTCCGCTGCTGCCGAAGCCGCACGGCAAGCTCAGAACACTTCCAGCTCGAGTGGGTCTTCCAGTAGCGGTAGCACCTCCAGCGGCGGCTCGAGTGCCTCGAATTCGAGCGGTGGATCGAGCAGCAACTCCAGCTCTGGGTCCAGTAACTCCGGATCGGGCAGCGTAAATACGGGCAGCTCGGCAAGCGCCGCCTCGATGGTTTCTAGGGCCCTGAGCGTGGTCGGCTCTTCCTATCGTTTGAGCGGTTACGTTTGGACCGGCAGCACCTCTACGTCCGCGTTCACCTGTTCTGGACTTGTCGATTACGCGCTCGGCCGTCCGACGAACTCGAGCTGGCCGCAGTCCCTCTACAATTCTTGCCGTTACATAACCACTAACAGGAGCTCCCTTAATTACGGTGACCTTGTTTTCTACAGTTACAGTGGTCGCCTGGGGCATGTTGGCATTTACATCGGTGGTGGCAGGATCGTCGATTCGATTCCAAACGGTGGCGTCCAGATTCGCAACCTGGACTATCCGGGCACCTTCATCGGCGGAGGCCCTATCGTCTAAGCCTGCGTGCGAGCTGTACCGCCTCAGAACCCTTTGGTCCTGGGGCGGTATTTTTTTGGATGGCCGTCTTGGATATTGCTGATTGCGAGGAAAAACGATGATCTCGAAATGTCGATGCGAGTCATGTGACGGCGAGGACTTCGCTGAATCGATGGGCTCGGCATGCGACTCAGCGCCGGAAACTTCGGCGAACGAGGGAGACCGAATTCCTTCCCATGATTTGCTTAAGCCCACGGCAGACGCCGCGTGCTCTTCGAATGCCCCTTCTGTTCCTGAGTCATCTGTCCGTGACGGAGACCTTTCTGCCTGCTCTTCCGATGCCAATGCCGTTTCCGACTCAGACGACGATGGCGCTTCTGACGCTGACGTGAGTCGTTCGGCCGCCACCATGAGCGTTCTCGTGATCATCAGCCGAATCACGGGCTTTCTGCGAACTTGGGCTCAAGCTTACGGCATGGGCACCACCGTCGTGGCAAGCGCTTTTACCGTGGCAAACAATCTGCCGAACCAGCTTTACGAGCTTGTTATGGGCGGCATGCTCGTCACGGCTTTTTTGCCCGTATATGTTTCGGCAAAAAAGCGCTCTGGCAAGACGGGCGCAATTGAGTACGCCTCTAATCTCTTGTCGCTTGTGACTATCTGCATGGTCGCGCTCTCGGTTATTTCGTTTATCTTTGCGGGACAGATCGTCTGGACGCAGTCGTTTAATGCATCGGCTGATTTTGATTTCGATCTATCGGTCTACTTTCTGAGGTTCTTTGCTATTGAGGTCGTGCTTTATGCGCTCTCCTCGGTAGTGTCGAGCGTTCTCAACGCGGAGCGCGATTATTTTTGGAGCACAGCTGCCCCCATCGTGAACAACGTGGTCACCACCGCCTCGTTTTTTGGCTATGCGGTCTTTGCCCCCGCTAATCCGCAGCTCGCGATTCTTTGCCTGGCCATCGGCAACCCTCTGGGCGTGTTGATGCAGGTTCTTTGCCAGCTTCCCTCGCTTAAACGATGCGGTGTGCGTTTAAGCCTGCGGGTCGATATCCACGATCCTCGAATTCGCGAAACGATCTCGTTGGGTATTCCGACGCTCATCGTCACGCTTGTTTCGTTTGCGACGACTTCGGTTCAGAGCAGCTGTTCTCTTTCGGTCAACCCTAACGGCGCGGCCATCACTTATTACGCGCGTATGTGGTATATCTTGCCGTATTCAGTTTTTGCTATTCCCATCACGACTGCTATGTTTACCGAGCTTTCCGTAAATGTTGCCAACCACGACACGTCTTCGTTTGTGCGCGGCGTGAGACGCGGCTGTGGACGCATTCTTTTCTTGCTGGTTCCTTTCGCCCTGTACCTCATCGTTTTCTCTCCCTGTCTGGCTCGCCTGCTGGGTGGCTCGCGTATGGACTCGGATTCTCTGACCCAGCTTTCTGATTACCTTGCCTGGCTCTCGATTTCTCTGCCCGCTTACGGTGTCTGCACCTATCTGCAAAAGGCTTGCTCGGCACTGCGGCGCATGGTTCTTTTTACGGTTGCCGAGATTGTTGCTGGTGCTGTTCAGATCGCCTTTTGTCTTATCTTTACGCCCGTTTGGGGATTTAACGTGGTTGGCTTTAGTTCCACTCTCTTCTTTATCTCGATCGATGCGGTCATCTTTGCCTTTTTGCGCAGGGAACTTGGTCCCATTGGAATGAGGGGTCTCTTGACCTCGCTTTTCTGGTCGCTGCTTCTCGGTGGGCTGGGTGCCGGCTCTGGCTTCGCAATTCTCTGGGCGTTGCAGACCTTTGTGGCGTCGCTTGCGGGCGCTGGTCTTGTTAGGGCTCTTCTCTATACGGTTGCTGGCGGCTTGCCGGCGCTGCTCATTACCTTTGGCGCGGCATGCGCCCTGCGCTTGGATGAGGCGTCATTCATCGATGATCTTTTGGGCAGGTTCTTACCCCGCCGAGCTTAGGCGTTAGGAGGATGGTGCACATGCAGCGACCTGAGTGGGAGGAGTCCCTCGCGGCAAAGATGGCAGAGCTTACGGGGACGTGCTCCGACGATTGGTACCTTACCTATCGTGCGCGCCACGGCATGCTTGCCGCGCTTATGGCCGTTCGCGATATCTGCGGGGGCGGAGAGGTCGCGACGCAGCTATTTACCTGCTGTACGGCCGTTGGCCCCATCCTGGCGGCGGGTTTGGTCCCCGCTTACGGCGAGGTCTCGAGTACGACCTGCTCGCTCGACCCCGATAAACTCGTGCTGAGTGAGGACACGCGAGCCGTCATGCTTCAGCACACGTTCGGTATCGTGGACGATGATTCGTCGCGGCATCTCGTTGACCGCGCGCATAACGCCGGCGTTCTCGTGCTGGAGGATTGCGCTCACTGTGTGAGCCGCATGGCAAGAGGTGCGGACGGTCTGCCTGTGGCTGATGTCTCATTCCATTCTTTTGGCGTCGAAAAGATGCTCCCAACGCTCTTCGGCGGGGCGGTGTGGGTGAACCCGCGTTCTAGCTTGTCCGACGTCGTTCTCGCTATTAGGGACCGTCTTGCTGCACTTCCGGCCCCGGATATTCACTTTGAGCGCCTTAGTTCAAGCTATCGGAAGGTGAATCGCGCGCTTGTTCACTTACCGGCCGTAGCTTCCCGTCCGTTACGCGCCTTTCTTGCTTCGCGCGGGCTTTTTGACCCAGCGGTTTCAGATGCCGAGAGGCGCGGGGCTGTGAGCCACGAGCCGATGCGCGCCACAAGGTTCGCCTGCGAGGCGGCCCTCGCGGCCCTCGCCGACTATCCGGGCGCCTGCGAGCGCCGCCGCGCGCTCGTCGAGGCCTACCGGGGGCTTCTCGCCGGCGTGGAGGGCGTCGAGGTCCCGGCCGCCGCGCTTGCGGGCGAGGCGCAGC
>CAVDTO010000164.1:0-4141 GCA_963611895.1 bacterium | reverse complement strand
CCTTTGGCCCGGGCGCACTCAAGGCTGCTGTTGAGGCCATCCACGGCTTTCCCTTCATGCTGCAGCTCGTCGGTTACCGCGCATGGCGGATGGCCGGCGAAGCGGATGTCGTCGATGCCCAGAGCATCGATGCGGCGGTGGGCGTCGCGCGCAGGGAGCTCGAGCAGAGGGTCTACGAGGCCGTGTGGTTTGAGCTGAGCGAGGCCGACAAGTCATTCCTCGCGGCGATGGCGCAGGATGCCGGCGCCACGCGCCAGTCCGAGCTGCCCGCCAGGCTCGAGAAGACGAGTGCCCATGTCTCGCGCTACAAGAAGCGCATGCTCCAGCAGGGCATCATCCAGGAGCGCTCGCGCGGCCTGCTGGAGTTCTGCCTGCCCGGCTTTAAGGAGTACTTCCTCGAGCGCCTTGCCGAGGAGCGCGACCTCTAGAGGAATCGCGCGCTCGCGTCTCGGCCTCGCGCCGGGCGCGACTGACTCCCCGTAGGCGACATGCGGATACTGTCCGGACCCGGCCGTTGCGGACGACTGCCGCACCCGAGCGCCGCGTTCCGGTTCTGCGCCGGGCGCGATTAACTCCGCCAACCGGTCCTTGCCGGATCGATTTGTTCCTCTCCGCCCGCGGCTGCGCGCGATTTTTTACCGGGTCAAAAACACTGTTAGCGCGTGGCGCTTCGGCTTAGATTAAACATGTGCAACAGGCCCGCCGTTTATTGAAGAGCGCTTGACCGGCCGCACCTTGCGCACGCATAGTGTTTTGCAGCTAAGAGGAAGAAAGGACCGCCGATGTTTTGCCCTGAGTGCGGAAAAGAAAATCAGCCGCAGGCAAAGTTCTGCCACTATTGCGGAACCGCCCTGCCTGTGATCGGAGGGACGCCGGCCGCCTCGGCCACCCCGGCTACACAGGGCGCGCCCGCAGCGCAGGGCACGCCGGCACCGATGCAACCCGCACCCGCCGCGCAGCCCGCCCAGGCTGCCCAGCCGGCACCGACGGCCCAGCCAGCACCCGCCGCGCAGCCCGCCCCGGCGGCGCAACAGGCCCCAGCGGCCGCCCCGCAGCAACCGACGGTCTCGCAGGCCGTCGCGAGCGACGCCGCTTCGGATGCCGCCCCGGCTGCTCCTGCCGCCCCCCCCGCAGAGGGTAACGTCGCCGAGCAGATAACGCAGGCCCGCGGGCGCACCCGGCGCAAGATCCCGGTCGTGATGCTGGTGATCCTGGTCGCGCTCGCCTGCGCTTCCGCCGCCTTTGCCGCGCACTACGTGTACACGAACTTCATCGCGCCGGCGCTCGAGCAGCCGCAGCAGCAAGAGGAGCCTGCCGCCAAGGAGACCAAGCAGGAGACCAAGAAGGAGCCCGAGGACCCCGAGAAGGCCCAGAAAGCGGTCTATAACGACGTGCTTGCCGCCTACAAGTCGGCGCAGGACAACGGCTGGCCCGCGACCTCGTACGACGACACCCTCAGCTCTCTGAGCGAGATCAAGGGCGGGCGCCAGCTCTATCAGGGCACGGCGCACCCGTACTACTACAACCAGAGCGAGGAACTCAGGTACGCCTATGTTGACCTCAACAGCGACGGCACGCTTGAGCTGCTGATCGCGGCGGTCAGCGGCGACGACTACGCCCCGGTTGAGATCTACGCAAACAACAACGGCACGGTGCAGCGCGTGGGGGCGACCTCGCAAGATTGGCCCTTCATGTTCCCCACGCTCTTCAAGAGCGGCGAGATCGCCATAGGCAGCCGCACCTACAACGGCGGCGCGTCGTACTACCACATCGAGTCGGACGGCACGCTCACGCTCGACAACACGCTGACCAACGAGGAGATCCTCTCGGGTCAGTCGACGGTCGGCGACCTGGGCGACAGCTACGCCGTGGGCGATTTCAGCTGGACGGCACTGAGCAGCTTTGCGGCCGTGGAGTAGGACGCGTAATTGTTTAAGACGCCGTCTTTGCGGCGGTGCGGATAGGAAGGAAGACCATATGTTTTGTTCGAGTTGCGGGGCCAAGCTCCCCGACGGTGCCGCGTTCTGCGGCGAATGCGGAGCGCGGGTAGTGGAGCTCACTGCGGCCCCGGCGGCCCCGGCGCAGGCGGCTGCACCGGCTGCGGCTCCTGTTGAGGCGGCGTCCGCTGCCGCGCCTGCCGCTCCGGTTGAGGCCACGCCTCAGGCCGCCCCGGCTACCGCTGCACCCCAAGCTGCGCCCGCCGCCGCACCCGTTGCACCTGCAGCGGCGCCGGCCCCTCAGCCTGCATCTGCGGTGCCCGCCGCGCCTGCGCCCCAGGCCGCGCCTGCCGCCGCTTCGGCCCAGGTTGCATCCCAGCCCGCGGCGCCGGTTGATGCCGCTACCGCCGTTGCGCCCGCAGCTGCGCCTGCACCGCAAGCCGCCGCGCCTGCCGCGGCCCCGGCCCCGCAGCCCACGTCGACTCCGACCACTGCTGCACCTCAGGCCGCTCCGGCCTCTCAGCCCGCACCGGCTGCCACCGCCGCTTCCCAGCCTGCTCCTCAGCCTGCGCCCCAGGCCGCGCCTGCTCCTCAGCCTGCGCCTGCCGTTGCGGGCGACGGCTCGTCGGTGGACCTTGCCGCCGTCATGCAGAAGCACAAGATGAAGCTCGCCATCGGTGGTGGCGTTCTCGCGGTGTTGGTCGTGGTGGCCCTCGTGCTGCCCACGGGCACCTCCACGCTCTCGAGCGCGTCCACTTCGACAAGCTCGACTGCGGCCACTGCGAACTCGAGCGCGAGCGCGGATTCCGATTCGGACTCGACCGAGGCCGAGACGGTTCAGATCGCCAAGGCCACCAAGGTCGCTCTCTCCAAGGCGCTTAGCAAAAAGAGCGTGTGGTTTTGGACTTCTACTTCTAGGAGCATCAGCGACTCGTCATCGGGGCTTGGGAGCGCTCTTGTGTTCGACGGCAAGGGTAACGTGACCGAGTACTACACAACGGGCCTTACGGCTGCAAGCCTCAAGGGCAAGTCGACGGACGAGATCATCAAGCTCGTCAAGAAGGCAGATAAAGATTGGTTCAAAAAGAAGCAGCAGGAACAGATCGATACATACACCGAGAAAATTCAGAATAATAAAAAGACTGTCGCGGACATTCAGAATGGCGCAATGAATGGCAACGAGGACACATATACGGAATGGATCAATAAAGAACAGGAAATCATAAAGCAGGTCAAGGCTCTCAAGTACAAGGCGCCGACGACAAATCCGTTCTCGCTCCATATCGTCACCGGGGCCGACGGAAAGTCGACAGATACCGAGACGATTCAGCTCACGGCGTTTAGCAGCAACCGCGGGATTCATGTCGAATGGGAGGATGATGAGGACCCCGCAGTGAGTTTCAACTCCACGGAGGAGGCGCGCCAGATCGAGCTCAGCGAGAGCTCCGCGAACAACGTCTCCACGTTCAGTGGCATGTCGTTCAGAAAGTTCGGCAGTCTTACCAAGCTGCTCGACGAGGGCACGAACGAGCAGTACGTGCTCGACAAGCCCAACGCCAAGGGCGTCACCGTCGACATCTAAGAGCTGTCCAGGCTCCGTGGCCACACGAACGCTACGCCAAATCAGCGCCACACCAAACCAGCGGCACCCAAACAGAACCGGCCAAGCGCGCCAACCCGCGCTGGCCGGTTCTTTTATGCGCCGCCATCAAGCTTACGTCTGAAATACCAGACGTAAAAGCGTATAATGTCGCGTTAAACCGACGTTAGGATTCCAATGAAGCGCCCCACAACTGCAAAGACCAAGCTCGCTGCCCGCCAAATCGGCGAGAACCTCTCAACATGGCGCAAGCTCTACGGTCTCACCTCGCAAGAGCTCGCCGAAAAAGCCGCGGTCTCGCGCTCCACGATCTCGCGCCTCGAGAATGGCGATCCCACGGTGAGTCTCGAGACGTTCCTCAACGCGTCGCGGGCGCTGTGCTGCCTCGACGCCGTGGTGGAGGCAACAGATCCCTACGAGACCGACTTCGGCCGCATCCGAGCCGACCAAAGCCTTCCCCAGCGCGTAAGGAGCTAACGATGGTCCCGACCCTCGACGTCGGGGCCGTTCATTTTTGTCCGCCGAATTCTGCCTCGCTACTGGAGCCCCTGCCTGTTCCCAATTTGTGCAGGTGTGGCCCGCGGGTGCCGCAAAGCGCTATCAT
>CAVDTO010000163.1:0-4243 GCA_963611895.1 bacterium | reverse complement strand
CCCGCGTCCTGCAGCTTGCGCACGTGGCGTTCCTTGTCGGCGGGGAGCACGTCGGCGACCACGCTCTCGGGCGCGAGCTTCACGCGGCGGGCGATGGCCTCGGCGGTGGCGCGGTTGTCGCCGGTGAGCATGAGGCAGCCGATGCCGAGCTTGCCGAGCGCGGCGATGGCGGCCTCGCTCGTCTGCTTGACCTCGTCGGCCACGGCGATCGTGCCCACGAGCTCGCCGTTCCGCGCAAAGAAGAGCGGCGTCTTGCCCTCGGTGGCAAGTTTCTCGGCAAGGCCGGCGGGAACCTGCGCCCCGAGCTCGCCCATGAGCTTGGCGTTGCCGGCGGCGACGGTATTCGCGCCCTCGCGCGCCACGACGCCGCGCCCGGGCAGGGCCTCGAAGTCCGTGACCGTGCGCGCCACGATGCCCAACTCGTTCGCACGGGCCATGATGGCCTCGGCCAGGGGGTGCTCGCTCTTGCTCTCGAGCGCGGCGGCGAGCTTGAGCAGGGCCTTCTCGCTCAGGGCAGGTGCGCCGCTCTCGCGCTCGGCGGGAATCACGTCGGTCACGCGCGGGGTGCCCTCGGTGACGGTGCCCGTCTTGTCGAGCACCACGACCTCCACGCCGCGCAGGTTCTCGAGCGCCTCGGCGCTCTTGAAGAGGATGCCCATCTCGGCGCCCTTGCCGGTGCCGACCATGATGGCCACCGGCGTGGCGAGCCCGAGCGCGCAGGGGCAGCTGATGACCACCACGGCCACGGCGGCGGTGAGCGCCTCGGTCGCGCTCCCGGTGAGCAGCATCCATACGACGAAGGTCACGACGGCGATGGCCAGCACGGCGGGCACGAACACGCCGGCCACCTTGTCGGCCAGGCGGGCGATCGGCGCCTTGGTGGCGTTGGCGTCCTCAACGAGCTGCACGATCTTGGCGAGCGAGGTGTCGGCGCCCACGCGCGTTGCGCGGAAGGTGAACGAACCCGTGCGGTTGACCGTCGCGGCCGAGACGGTCGCTCCCGGTTCCTTCTCCACCGGGATGCTCTCGCCGGTGAGGGCGCTCTCGTCCACGGCCGAGGCACCCTCGAGCACCACGCCATCTGCTGGGATGCTCTCGCCGGGGCGCACGAGCACGGTCTGGCCGGGCACGATGGCGTCGGCGCTGACCGTGGTCTCGCTGCCGTTCTCGGCGATGACCGTGGCGGTCTTGGGCGCGAGGTCGATGAGCTTCTCGATGGCGCTGCCGGTCTTGGACTTGCTGCGGGTCTCCAGGTACTTGCCCACGGTCACGAGCGCGAGGATGGTGCCCGCGCTCTCGAGGTAGAGGTTGTCCATGGAGGTCATCATGGCGGCTTCGACGTTGCCGGCGGCCAGCTGGTCGGCCATGACGAACATGGCATAGAGCGACCACGCGATGCTCGCCGTGGCGCCGATAGCGATGAGCGCGTCCATGGTGGGCGCGCCGTGCACGAGCGAGCGGAAGCCGTTCTTAAAGTAGGCGTCGTTCACGTAGACGATAGGGATGAGCAGCACGAGCTCGGTGAGGGCGAGCGTCATGGAGTGGGTGTGGTCGGTGAAGACGGCGGGCAGCGGCCAGCCGAGCATGTGCCCCATGCCGATGTAGAAGAGCGGGATGAGGAACGCGATCGAGATTATGAGGCGGGTCTTCATGGCCGCGGCTGCGGCCTCGAGCTTCTCGGTGGGGGAGACGCGGCGCGCGGCGGGGCGGCTGGCGGATCCGGGTGCAGAGGCTGCGGCGTTTGCGGCGTCGGCAGCCTCGGCGGGGGAGGCGGTATAGCCGGCGCGCTCGACGGCGCGGCAGATGTCGGCGGAGGAGAGCGCGGCCTCGTCGTAGTCGACCGCCATCGAGCCCGAGAGCAGGTTCACGGCAACGGAGCTCACGCCCTCGAGCTTGCTGACCGCGCGGTCCACATGCGCTTGGCACGAGGCGCAGGTCATGCCTCCCACGTCGAATTTCTCATGAGCCATGCGGGGCTCCTTTCGGTATGCGATGGGTCTGCGGCCGGGCGAGCCGTCGCTGTGTGCGGCTGCGGGTGAGTTACCCAAGGGTCACTTATCGTGTCGGACTCCACTATACCCCCACCCCCCGGGGGTGTCCAGAGAAACAGCCAATCGTGGGAATGCCGTGGGTTCGCGTTTGCCGTGCGGGCGGCGGCAGCGCGATTCACCTTATACTCCCCAACGGCGATCTGCTCCATCGCGGGAGCCGCAGCGCAAGGACGCCGCGTTTCCATGCCGCCCCGCGATTCGCCAGCGTGCTGAGCAACGTCCCTCCGTGCGCATCTTCGTATAGACGCACTACGTGCGCGTTCGCGCTGCACGGGTTTAGAGGCGCCCTGCCGGCGCCGGGCCCGAGCCGTGCGCGGCGTGCCAGATAAGGAACAATTTCATATGCGTGATATCTCATCCGACGTCCTCGACGCCGAGATTTCCGACGAGGTCGAAGAGGCCTTGGACCAGGCCGCCTTCGACGCGGCCGACGAGAGCTCCGCGGCGGAGGCCGTGGAGGCCGCCGAGCAGGCGCTCCCGGGCTTTGACGAGCTCGGCCTCTCCGCCCAGATGCTCGAGGCCGTCAAGCGCCTCGGCTACGACGCGCCCACCCCGGTGCAGGCCCGCTCCATCCCCGAGGTCCTCGCCGGCCACGACCTGCTCGCGGCCGCCCAGACGGGCACCGGCAAGACCGCCGCGTTCCTGCTCCCGACCATGAACGGCCTCGACCACGTGGCCCCGCCCAAGCCGGTCTCGGGCAAGAAGCGCAACCGCGGCCGCAACGGCAGCCGCTCGCGCGCCAACGAGGGCAACGGCCGCGGCCCGCTCATGCTCGTGATCACTCCCACGCGCGAGCTCGCCCAGCAGATCGACGAGGTCGCGGGCAAGATCTCGGAGGTCACGGGCCACGTTGCCGTGACGGTTGTGGGCGGCGTGAGCTACAACCCGCAAAAGAGCGCGCTCAAGCGCGGCTGCGACATCCTCGTGGCCACGCCGGGCCGCCTGGTGGACCTCATCGAGCAGGACGCCTGCCACCTCAGCGAGGTGCGCGTGCTCGTGCTCGACGAGGCCGACCGCATGCTCGACATGGGCTTTTTGCCCGCTGTGCGCAAGATCGTGGGGCAGACCCCCGAAGATCGCCAGACGCTCCTGTTCTCGGCCACGCTCGACGAGAAGGCCGTGGGCGAGGTGACCGACCTCGTGCACGAGCCCGCGCGCGTTGAGATCGCGCCCGCCACGAGCACGGCCGACACGGTCGACCAGTACGTGCTGCCGGTCTCGGTTGAGGCCAAGAACACGCTGCTGCCGGCGTTCCTCAAAAAGGAGGGCCCGGAGCGCACCATCGTGTTCATGCGCACCAAGCACCGCGCCGACGCCTGCTGCCGTCGCCTTGAGAAGGCGGGCATCCGCGCCGCGGCCATCCACGGCAACCGCAGCCAGGCCCAGCGCGAGCGCGCGCTCTCGGCCTTCCGCGAGGGCAAGGTCGACGTGCTCGTGGCAACCGACGTGCTCGCGCGCGGCATCGACATCTCCGACGTGCGCTACGTGGTGAACTTCGACGTGCCGGCCGAGCCGACCGACTACATCCACCGCATCGGCCGCACGGGCCGCGCCGGCGAGCTCGGCTGGGCCATCACCTTCGTGAGCGATCAGGACGTGGACGAGTTCTACGAGATCGAGCAGCTCATGGACCGCACGGCCGACATCTACGACGCCGGCGACCTCAAGGTGGGCGGCAACCCGCCGGCGGTCGACCCCGACCGCGACCCGGCGGCGTACAAGCCCAAGAAGAAGACCAAGCGCGGCAAGTCCAAGAGCAAGAAGAAGCTCGAGAAGGCGCGCCGCGAGGGCAAGCGCACGGGCGACGAGTACGGCGACGTGGACGGCCGCTCCAACCGCGGGCGTACCGACCGCGATGGACGCTCCGGCAAGGGCGGCGACGAGCGCCCGGCACGCCCCAAGCGCGGCGGCAAGACCCGCGTGCGCGAGGGCGTGCAGGCGCGCGTGGACGCGGCTGTGGAGTCGGTGGCGCGCGATGCCGCGCGCGAGGAGCGCGCTTCTGAGAAGAAGCCGCGCGGCAACCGCGCCGAGCGCCGCGCCGCGCAGTACGCGGGCGAGGCGCGCCGCCGCCGCCACGACGACGAGGACCGTGGTGGCCGCAGGCGTGTTGAGGGCAAGGACGGCCGCGGCTCCAAGGGCGGCTCGCGCGGCAAGGCCAACGGCTCCGAGCGCCGCGGTGGGCAGTCCCGCGA
>CAVDTO010000162.1:0-4290 GCA_963611895.1 bacterium | reverse complement strand
CCGAATACCTTGCCAAAAACACAGCGAGCGCCCCTGTTCCCTCCGCAGGAACCAGGGGCGCTCTTTATCTACTTGCTGTCGCTGGCCTTTCGATAAACAAAATCGACCGTGCAGTCCTCGCCAAGGGCCGCCTGAAACATGCCGCGAATATTGCTTTCGGCATTAGATTTGGCCTCTTTGAAAAGACCGCCGCCAACGACCTCTTCCTGGCTTCGTTCCTTGCACTGCGTCTGGAACGCATCGACGTCGTCGACATGGATAGGATTCAAGACGTTGTTGTTCTCCTCAAGGCACCCCGATTTATCCATATCGGGCTCATTCGACACGATATACGGCTTATCGAGCGTGACCGTAATGTGGGTGGAATCATCGGGGTCAACCGCATACTCGGCCGTCTGAAGGTTAACTCCAGCCTTAATCGTTCCCGTATAGCGATACCAGAAGCTCTTTGTGGTCCAAGGAATGTCGACAAGATCGAAAAATCGCTGGGTATCGGTAACCTTATCGACGATGTTATACGCCTGAGAAGCGCTGACCATCTCGTTTTGAGCCACGATGCGCTCGAATACCGTCGAAGGCGAGAGCTCTTTAACCTTATACCTCACCTCTTGCGCGGGTTGAAACAAACGAGTGAGAACGATGGTGCAAACAATCGCTCCGAGCGCGATCCCCACGAGGAAGGCCCTTGGTTTTGTGATTACTTTTGCCAGGTTCAACTTTTTCAGCGATGTCATGCAACAGCTCCCCATCCCATTTTCAGCTACTTCAAGCGGCGGCCAGAATAGCCCGCAGGCTACATATGCCTACGGGCCAAAACCGAGCTAGACCTAGGATTCGACTTTCGTAAGATTCAGAGAGATAGTCTCCACGGACTTCGTCTGAACGACATTCGAAGACTCGTTTCCGTCCGAATCATTGAGGAACGTCAGGGTGATCGGGGTGTTCGGGGCAACATCCTGGCCCGTAACCTTGTAATTACCCAGAGCCTCTTCGTCGTCAAGGTCGATATACGAGCCGTCGTCGGTAACGAGGTTGAACGTTATATAGCTCGCACCGCAGCTGTCGCAAAAATCGCCACCGAGAGAAACGTAGCCGCAATCCCTCAAATTACGGCCCACGTAATCGCGAACGTACGTCGTGTATTTATCGGGCGCGACCTCGATCTTGGTCATATCCGTTGAATTACCGCTCTTGCCGACCTCGTCAACAGCGAGAACGATTTCTTGAATATTCTGGAAATTGACCAGGCTGTCGGATTCGCTTCCATCGGAATCAACATAGAACGCGTATTTGATCTCGGTGTTCGGGCTGTAGCTCTGAGCAGAGACCTTGTAGCCCTTCAGGTCTTTGTCGTCCTCGATGTCCAAGTAGCGGCCATCCGTAGTCACATAGACGATCTTGATGCAGCCCATGCCGTAGCGGTCCATGCGCTGCCCGCTCAGAGCGGTATAACCAACTGCTGCCGCGTTCATCCCTACATAGTTTTTCATGTACCAGGTGTACTTGTCGGGAGACTGCTTGATCTTAACCGTCTTAGTCGATGCCTGCGCCTGCGTGGCCTCGGTCGAGGTGCTTGAACCGCTGTTGCCTGATGAGGACGATCCACACGCCGTCAAAGCAAGCGCGAGTGCAGCAGAGAGGATGATAGTCGCGGTCTTTTTCATGATTGACCCCCGTCAACGAACCGTTGCTTACGTTGGGACCATTCTGAAAAGACGGTGGGTTCGATTCCTCAGCTGGCAACTGAATTTTGTGCGGCAACCCGTGAGCGGCTACCAGGGTTGGGCGTAGACCTCTGCGGTGGCGAAATCGGGGGCGTTGGAGAGCTCGATGCTGAAGGGCTGGCCATCGCCTGGCTCGAGCGTATCGAGAAACTCCATGTCGCCGTAAACGATATTGCCCGCTTCGTCGCGCAAAACGACGGTGAGTCTGATGCTTGAGCAGAGAGGCGCGGCGTCGCTCAGTGCCTTCTTGGTGCCGTCGACGTTGACATTGCCCGTCACGGTATAGCCGAAATTCGCCGTGCGCACCTTTACATCGGAGCACGTAAGGCTCACCCGGTCGCTCACCTGATGCAGCTCCGTGGTCGAGCTCTGCTTGAGCTTGAACTCCACGCGTGTCGGCTTCTCGCTGCTCTCGACCAGACCGTTCGAGTAGGTCGTCTGACCGGGCAGGCACACCATCGGGATGTCTTCCTTCGAAAACAGCACGCCGCCATCGCCGTCGTAGCCCGTCATCCGAACCGAGGGCAGCTCGACGGCCATTTTGTCGCTCGTGTTCCGGAGGGCGTAAACATAGGTGACGTAGCCCTGCGAGCTCATGGACCATCCGCTCTCGGCGATCTCGAGGGGAAGGTCGCTCACGGACGGCGCGCCGGAGTTTGAGGCTGCATCGTCATCTGCCGAGAAATCGGCTGTTGCCGTGGCGGATTTAGCGCTTGCTTTTGAGGAGGCAGACGCGCTATTCGAAGGTTTCTGCGCCGAAGATGCGGAAGAGGCCCCCTGGCCTCCCGTCAATCTCTCGATGGCAGAAAAGCCACCCAGCAGCGCGAAGGCCGCAGCAGCGAGCGCGAGGGCCGCCACGACAGCCAGAAGGATGACGGGCCACTTTGCGGCGCGTTTGCCGTCTGCGTCCGAGGATGAGCCATGCTTGGGCATCGAACGCAGCTCAGCAGCCATCTCCTCGGCACTCTGAAAGCGCGCGCTGGGCTCAAAGGCGCAGGCGCGGCGCACGCACTCGGCAAGACGGGGGTTGGCCACGGCCGCGTTATCGAGCTGGGCCTCGTAGGCGTCCTCATCGGGCTGCACGCCCGTGAGCATGTAGCCCAGCAGCCTGCCGATGGCATAGACGTCGCTCCGGGCGTCGGTCTGCGCAAAGCCGTACTGCTCGGGCGAGGCAAAGCCGCGCGTGCCCAAGAACGCGGTGTCGCGCGTGGCGCCCTCAACACGCATGCGCGCGATGCCGAGGTCGATGAGGTGCGCGCCGTCTGCCGCGATGATCACGTTGCGCGGGCTCAGGTCGCGATGGATCACGCCGCGGGAATGGAGCGCCGAGGCCGCCTCGCACACATCGAGCGCGATCGAGATAACGCTCGCGGCATCGAGGCCGCCCCCGGCGCAGACGAGTTCTTCGAGCGTTTGGCCTGGAACGTAGTCGTAGACGACCACGTACAGGTCGGGCAGGACGTAGGTCGCCTCCACCTTGGGAAGCCGCGCGCAGGCGAGTTCACCGAGCACGGACCACACCGTCTGATTGGCCAGCTCGAGCGGGATCTTCTTGCGAACGAAGGGGCCGGCCCCGTCGATGGTCACGAGCTCGGTCGTGCCCGCGGCGCCGCGCGCAAGCACGCGCTCCACGGCATAGGCGTCATCGAGAGCGATGGCGTGCATGACTTGCTCGTCGTTCAAAAAACCCGTCCTCCTCGGAGCTGTTTGGGGCAGCCCTCAAGCAGAAGACGGCATACCGTTCTTTAGTTTAATCGCGCACGGCAGCGCTATCTTCAGTTACCAGCTGAATTTATGCGCGGGGCGAATTGCCTGGAGCCAAACGCGAGCGGAATAAACCAGCGCGTTCGCGACTCCCCTATTTGAGCGGGCCGGTGCCGAGGAGGGTCTTCTCCCCGAGGCGATAGAGCTCGTCGTCGGCCTCCTCGCGGGTAAGGCCGTGCTCAAAGCACCAGATGATGATCGCATCGCGCGAAACCTTGCACCACAGCTCCGAAACGCCGGCCAACCGCAGCAGGCGCTGGGCCTCGCGCAGCGTGCAGCCCAGGCCAAAAGCCAGCATGATGGCATGGTCGCGCCCGGGGCGGCTCTTGCCCTGAAAGATGTCGTAGACAACGGTGCCGTTGATGCCGCATGCGCGAATGACATCGGAGCGCTTGAGACCATGGGTGTCGAGCAGCTCAAAAAGATACTCGGGCAGCTTGCGGTCCACCGTGGTATCGGACACGGAGAGATAGGCCTCGGGCGTGGCAGAGGCCAAGAGCTGCTCGAGCAGTTCCTCGGTCATGCGCTCCCCGCCGGCATTCCCACCCTGTTCGACAGCCATCTTTTGCTCCTCAAGCTCCAAAGTCCGACACACGCGCCAAAGCACCCCGCAACCTTACAACAGAGAGGCAAGAGCACAAAGCAGGAGGCTCTCTGCCGCGGCAGCCGAGCGACCGATTTGTGCCCCAAGCATATCCCCGGCTCGCCCGCGACCAGCGGGACGGGCATCCGGCAGCATCAGCCAGGTAAACGTCAGCCCGAGAGGGGATACCCCTCAAAAACATTCCGCAGGCTAGAGGGG
>CAVDTO010000161.1:0-4307 GCA_963611895.1 bacterium | reverse complement strand
GTACACGAGCAGGTCGAACAGGCCCTGCGGATAGATGATCCAGTCCCAGTCGGTGGTGGGTATGCCCGGCTTGTTCACGTGCTCGCCTATGCCCTTCACGCGCCAGCGGCCGGTGCCCTTCTCGCCCGTGCCGTTGTGGTGCAGGTCGTTCTCGCCGTCGTAGGCCCTGAGGAACCGGCACTGGTAGTTGTTCACGCCCAGGTAGTCGTTGTGGCGGGCGGCCTCGCGCATGATCTTAAGATCCTCGTCGAGAATCTCGATCGTGCCGCCGCTCACAGCCGCCAGGCGGTTGGCGACCTCGAGCGTGTCGGGCGCGTAGTCGCCGCGGAAGGTGGCGTCGAGCAGGAACTGGTTCTGCAGCACGTGCTCGTTGTTGGCGGCCTTGATGTCGGCCGGGTCGTTCTCGTCGAGCGGGTACTTGAACTCGAGCGACTGGATCACGCCGATCTTGCCGGCGTGCCCGGCCTCGTGGAAGGCGAGCACGGCCTTGGCGTGGGCGAGCATCATGTTGTGCTCGCACTGGAAGGCCTCGGCCAGGTGCGCCTTGACGCCGCCGGGGAAGGTGCCCTCGATGTAGGTGTTGGACGCGTCGGCCCAGATCTCGTTGAAGGTGAACCAGTAGGTCACCTGGTCCTTGTACTCCTCAAAGCAGAACTTGGCGAACTCCACGAACGCGTCGATGGTCTCGCGGTTGAGGAAGTCACCCTTCTCGAAGAGCGCGAGCGGCGTGTCGAAGTGGTGCAGCGTCACGTAGGGCTCCACGTGGTGCTTGTGGCACTCGGCAAAGAGGTCGTGGTAGAACTGCACGCCCTCGGGGTTCACCTCGCCGGTGCCGTTGGGGAAGATGCGGCTCCAGGCGATGGAGAGGCGGATGCCGTTGATGTGGAACTGCTCGCAGAGCTCGAGATCCACGGGGTACTGGTTGTAGAAGTCCGAGGCCGGGTCGGGAGAGAAGCGCCCCTGCGCCTCGAGGAAGTCGTCCCAGGCCACCTTACCCTTGCCGTGGGTGCGGGTCTCGCCCTCCACCTGGTAGGCGGCGGTGGCCCCGCCGAAGACGAAGTCCTCGGGGAACTGCTCTGCGGGATGGTTGATCATTTGCGGATTGAGAGACATGGTGCTCCGATCTAAAAAGGGGCGGGCGCGGGCCTCATGTAAAGTCCGCGCCCGCCTCGTCAATGTTTTGAGCTGGTGCTAGGCGAGCTGCTCGCGGACGAAGGCGAGGGACTTCTCGCCGTCCTGGGAGAGCTCGATGTACTGCTTGCCGCGGCAGGCCACGCACTTGTTGCCTACGCGGGCGCAGTCCTTCTCGAGGTCGGAGAGGTAGCTGGCGGCCTGCGGGGCGAGCACCACGAGGTCGAAGTCGGGGAGCATGTCCACGTGGTTGCCGTAGGCCTCGGCAGCGGTCTCGAGGGCGATGCCGCGCTCGTCGGCGGCCTTGGCGAGGGCGTTGGCGAGCAGGCCCGAGGTGCCGCCGCCCTGGCAGAGCACGAGCACGCGCTTGCCGTCGAGGTCGGAGTTGGCGGCCTGGGGCTTGGCCTCGGCGGCCACGACCTCGGCAGCGGCGCCGGCGGCCACGCTCTTGGCGTCGGTCTTGCCCTGGAAGGCGTCGTTGAGCTTGGCGGCCTTCTCGGCGGTGCTGGCGGCGAGCTCCTCCTCGGAGACCTCGGCCTCCTCCTTGCACTTCTCGACGTCATAGACCTTGAAGAACGGATAGTAGAGGGCGAAGTCGACCACGAGGATCACGGCGAGCAGCACGAAGGCGAGCGGCTGGAAGCCGAGGCCGAGGATGGTGCCGATGGGGCCCGGGGTGGTCCAGGGGAGGGTGTACATGAAGCCGTTCATGCCGAGCACGTCGATGAAGATCTTGAGGATCCAGATGTTGGCGATCGGGGCGAAGACGAACGGGACGAAGAAGACCGGGTTGAGGACGATCGGCGCGGCGAAGAGCAGCGGCTCGTTGACGGCGAAGCACACGGGCACGATGGCGGCCTTGCCGACGGCGCGCATCTCCTTGGACTTGGCGAGGAAGGCGAACATGAAGGCGAGGACGAGCGTGGCGCCGGTGCCGCCCATGCAGACGACGAAGTACTGGGCGCCCTGGGTGAGGACGGCGGAAGCGTGCTCACCGGCCTGGTAGGCAGCGAGGTTGTCGGTCATGTTGGACACGAGGGCGGCGGCGATGGCGGGCTCGACGATCGAGGGGCCGTGCACGCCGACGAACCAGAAGAGGCTCATGGCGCCGTAGATGACGGCGAGGCCGAGGTAGCCGTCGGCAACCGAGAAGAGCGGCTGGAAGACGGTGATGACGCCCTGGGCGACGCAGAAGCCGAACGCGTTGCGGAAGATGAGGTCGACGACCCAGAAGATGGCGCAGCACACGGAGAACGGGATGATGTCCTTGAAGGTCTGCGAGATGTTGGGCGGAACCTGCTCGGGCATCTTGATGGTGATGTTGCGGCTGATGAAGAACTTGTAGACGATGCCCACCACGAAGGCCGCGATGAACGAGGTCAGAAGGCCCTTGGAGCCGAGGTAGGTGGTGTTGAAGCCGCTGGCGGCGTCGGTGCTCACCATATCGCTCGAGAGAAGCAGGAAGCCGATGATGGCCGCGCACATGCACGAGATGAAGTTGATCTGGTTGTTCTTGGGCAGGTCGCGGTTCTGCGCGTCGCAGAAGTGCTTGGCCGTGGTGGCGGCGCAGGCGATGGCGAGGATGCCCATGGAGTAGTTGTAGCACTTCCACAGGGCGCCATCGATGTCCTCGGGCCAGTAGAAGCCCCAGATGTTGGGGACGGCGGCCACGAGGCAGAAGATGGACGAGAAGATGATGATGGGGATGACGGAGATAAAGCCGTCGCGGATCGCCTTGAGGTACTTGTTGCGGGCGATCGCGTTAAAGAAGGGCTGGCCCTTCTCGATGGTAGCGATGAGCTGCTCCATGTGGACTCCTTACGTGTTTGCGTTGACGGGATGGTACAACCCGTCGGTGCCTGGGCGCCCCCGTTGTCTTCGTTTGTGAATGGCAACGTTGACATTTTGCGGCATGAGAAGAAACAGCAAGCTTTGCTTCATCATGCCGGAGAGCAAAGAACTCCTGATTAGGGAGCTGCCGGTCGCCCGGTGACCGGTGTGTTTCCAATGGCAACGTTAACATTTCGGAAGTTGCCTGCATTGGAGGCGCCGGTGCGCTCGGCGAACGGTAGGTTTTTGGTTGCGAGCGTGCGGAGGGGTGGCTCATTTTCTATACTTTTGGTCCAAAAGCAGTGATTCGCCGGAGCGGAGGGGAGGCGGCGCCCATGGCGCGCAACGGAGCAAAATCGGTCTCGGTAAAGGACGTCGCCCGCCTGGCGGGGGTCTCGGAGCAGACCGTCTCGCGCACCGTGCGCGACCTGCCGAGCGTGCGCCCCGAGACCAAGGAGCGCGTGCGCGCCGCCATGCGCGAGCTGGGCTATCGCCCCAACTTTGCTGGCCGGTCGTTGCGCCGCGGCAAGTTCAAGACGGTCGGCGTGGTGATGTTCAACATGGCGGGTACCGGCAACCTCGACCGACTCGAGGGCTTTGCCACCGCCGCCGACAAGCACGACTACGCGCTCACGCTGGTGAAGATGGACGCGCACCCGCCCTACACCCTCGAGAGCGCGGCCGCGCGCATGAGCGGGCTGCCCGTGGACGGCATGGTGATCGTCATGAACCGCATGACGGCCGACTTCAGCGCGTTCGCGCCGCTCCCCGGGCTCGAGACCGTGCTCGTGACCATGCTGGAGCACCCGGTGTGCTCCACGGTCGACAACGACCAGTTCGAGGCCTCGCGCATGATCGTTAACTACCTGCTCGAGCGCGGGCACAAGACCGTGCACTTCATCAGCTGCCCCGAGCGCTCGCTTTCGGGCATGCAGCGCGAGGCCGGCTGGCGCCAGGCCTTGGTTGAGCACGGCATCGAGCCGCCGCAGCTCATCCGCGGCGACTGGACGGCCAAGAGCGGCTACGAGGCCGGGTGCGCGCTCGCCGCCGACTCCGCCTGCACGGCCGTCTACGCCTCCAACGACGCCATGGCCTACGGCTGCATCCGCGGGCTCGAGTCGCGCGGCAAGCGCGTGCCCGACGATGTGAGCGTGGTGGGTGTGGACGACTCCTTGGGCGACGTGGTGCCCGACGTGGGCCTTACCACCATGCGGTTCGACAACAAGCGCGTGGGCGCCTGGGCGGTCGACAAGATCGCCGGCGCCGACGCGGCGGACGCGGCAAACGCGCCCGAGCACGTGCTGTTCCCCGGCGAGCTCATCGAACGCGACACGGTACGCGACCTG
>CAVDTO010000160.1:0-4444 GCA_963611895.1 bacterium | reverse complement strand
CGAGCTTGCGCGCCGTGACGATGACGCCGCGGCCCCAGCGCGTGCGCTGCTGGATGTGCTCGGCGAACGTGTGCGGCGTGCTGCCCGAGGCGAGCGGTCGGGGCAGGCCCAGGCTCACGTAGCCGGCCGACTCGATGAGCAGGCCCGTGGCGAAGTCCTCCGTGATGGACCCGGTGTAGAAGCCGCCGGCGGCCTCCAGGGCCTCGCGGGCGAGCACGGTGTTGGAGCCGCCGTAGATGACGCTGTTGCTCGAGGTCTTGGCCGCCTCGATGGTGCGGTAGAAGTAGTCCTGCTCGTTGGGGATGCAGTTCTCCGCATAGAGGCCGTGCTGGAACACGTCGGGGTCGTGGAAGCACTGCGGCGTCTGGAGCAGGCCGAGCTTGATCTGCTCGTCCTTGGGCAGGCCGGCGTTGCGGCGCTCGGAATCGATGAAGTACGGGATGGTCTGCATGAGGAAGTTCCGCTGCACGATCATGTCGGCGTCGAGCGTCACCACGTAGGGCGCGCTCGTGCGGGCCATGGCGGCGTTGAGGTTGCCGGCCTTGGCGCCCTCGTTGTCGGGGCGGTCGAAGTAGCCGATGCCCATGCGCTCCGCGAGCTCGCGCATCTGGGGTCGGCGGTTGTCGTCGCAGAGCCAAACGTGGACCTTGGAGGGATCGGGGTACTCCAGGTGCTTGCAGCCGTTGATGGTCTTGATGAGCAGGTAGTCGGGCTCGTTGTAGGTGGCGATGAAGATGTCGACGTCCGGATACTCCTCGGGCTTGCACTCGGGCACCGGATGGGAGCGCATGCCGGCCACCTCGCGGAAGTGCACGAGCGACTCAAAGAAGCCGAAAATCTCGACCAGCAGCAGGATGATGTTGAAGGCTATCGCCAGCCAGCCCCACTCCGTGGGCACGGAGTAGAACACGCGCCAGCACAGGTACACGAGCGTGAAGTACGCGCTCGCCCAGATGACCACCTGGCAGGCGAACGCGCGCCGGGGGTTGACCTTGCTGGGCTTGGGGTCGTCGCCCAGGCGCAGCAGGTCCTCGTAGGTGCGACCCTTCTTTTTGCGGAAGCGCATGAACACGCCCACCAGGAGCGAGAGCCCGACCACCGCGAAGGCGACGAGGGCAAAGCGGCCCCATGCCGCCTCGGGGGCGAGGTCCATGCCCTCGGTGAGGCGCGCGAACTTGCGCTTGGCGCGAGCGATGAAGCTCATGTCGTACGCATCGGGCAGGGCGATCTTGGAGGGCTTCTTCCCCCGCAGCAGCGAGCGCACCCAGATACCGACCGGGCTCAGGTCGCTGTCGTCCAAGTGTTCGGTCGCCTCGCTGGTGGAAGAGATGAGCGCGGAGGTCTCGTTCTTGTTGGAGAGGCTCCAGACCGCGTAGCTCAGGTTGTGCTCGTCAACGTAGTTGAACCACTCGACCACCGAATCGAAGTCCGGGTCGCCCGAGCCGCTCGTCTCGGCCAGGCCGCACTCGCTGATGAACATCGGCAGCCCGGCCTCGACGGCGCGGTTGAGCTCGTCGCGCAGGCTCTGCCCGTGGGTTCCCGTGTAGAAGTGGAACGCGTACATGACGTTGCCGTACTGGGTCAGCGGGTCGTCCACCACGACCTCGAGGTTGTGGTCGAAGTCGGGCGTTCCCACGATGATGACGGCATCGGGGTCGTTCGCCCGGATGACGGGGATGACCTTCTGGGCGTAGGCGCGGATCTCGTCCCACGTGCTGTCCCTGCCCGGCTCGTTGCAGATCTCGTAGATGAGGTTGTTGTTCTTGGCGTACTCGGACGAGATCGTGCCAAAGAACTCGACGGCCTGGTCGGCGTACAGGTTGGGGTCGCTCTCGCGGAGGACGTGCCAGTCGACGATCGCGTACATGTCGGCCTCGGTGGCCGCCTCGATGCCCGTGCGCATCGTCTGCAGGGTGGTCGCGGCGTCCTCGGCGTCCTCCCTGCAGTAGTCGTTCGAGTAGAGCGCCAGGCGAACCAGGTTGGCGCCCCATTCGGTGGAGACCTGCTCAAAGAGCGGCTCGTTCACGTAATCGGGGTACCACTGCAGCCCGTGGGTGCTCACGCCGCGCAGCTGCACCGCGTTGCCGTCCGCGTCGACGAGCTGGCTCCCGTTGACCGCGAGGGCGCCGTTCGTGGACGGGCGCGCCGCCTCGCTGGCGGCCCACGCCTGGGGCACGAACGCGGTCAGGCACAACAACATGACGGCCAAGGCGGAGACGAGCCCCCGCCACCGTCGCGCAAACCTTGCTTCCACACCCGGTCCTTTCTCGAGTTTTTTCTCACCATCATAATCTAAGGCGTTCGGACCGGTTATCCGGCAATCAACCTGCGAGGGGGTCAACCTGACGCTCACCGGAGGAATACCCCCGGAAACGTCCTCGGCACGTGGGACCGCCCGCATGCCTCGCCCTTCGGGTGCGTTGCAGCCCAGAACGACCTGACGCCCGGAAGGGGATACCCCTCAAAAACGTCCTCGGCTAAACGAAGGGCCCGGCCGCCTCGCTCCTTCGGAGCTTTGGCGACCGACCCTTCTAGCCTGCGGAATGTTTTTGAGGGGTATCCCCTCCCGGGCTGACGTTAACTTTGCAGAATGCGCTACAGCGCCATCCCGCTAGGCAAGTCCCAAACCTCCCCTTACCCGCAAGCGTTTCTGAAGGGCATTCCTCCGGTGAGCTGGCGTTACCTCTGCTGGGGCGTTGCCGGATGCCCGTTCCGCTGGTCGCGGGCAAGCCGGGGTTGGGCTGCAGCCAAACCCTTAGTCCAGGTCCTCGCCGTTGCCGCCGTCGTCGTGGCCCGCGAAGAAAGAAGCAAAAAGCGCCAAGGCGGACGGTCGCAATAGCATCCGGCGCTTGACGCTCTTTGCAAAGAGGAGAGGCGAAAAAGCAGAGCTCAGGTAGGGTAGGAGACAGAGCTACAGAGCCTTTTCGTAGAGGAAGATCATATCTTTGAGGCCCGTCTGGCGCGGATTCGCCGCCACATTGGGGCTCTTCATGGCGTCTTCGGCCATAGCGGGAATCTTATCGGAGGTCACACCCACCTCGGAAAGCGAGCCGGGAATGCCCAAATTGGCACAAAGCTTGCGAATCTCGTCGCAGAGCATTTGCGGGCAGAAATCGCGCGCTGGGAGTTTGCTATCGCGAATGTAGTTGTAGATGACCTCGTAGCGCCCGCCGTCAGCAAGCGCATTGTACTCGACCACCGTGGGCAGCAGCACGGCATTGGCCACGCCATGCGGCACATGGAAGTACGCGCTCACCGGATGGCTCATGGCATGAACATTGCCCAGGCGCGCCCAGGCAAATGCCATGCCGGCGAAGTTGCTGCCCGCCATCATGTCGCATGCCGCCTCGGCATCTTGGCGGCAGGCCACAAAACGGCGCAAGCTGCGCCCGATGAGCTGCATGGCTTTCTCGGCCATGGCATCGGTGAACGGCGAGGCGCTGCGCGACACATAGGCCTCCATAGCGTGGATGAGCGCATCCACGCCACACGACGCGGCAATCGATGCCGGCGCCGTCATGATGAGCTCGGGGTCGAGCACCGCGTAGCGCGGCAGCATCTCGTAACTGATCACCGAGAACTTGTAGTTGCGCGTGACGTCGGTGATGACGGCAGAGGCCGTTGCCTCGGAGCCGGTACCGGCCGTGGTGGGAATGGCGATGATGGGCACCACCGGACCGGGTACCTTGCCCACGCCTTCGTAATCGGTGATGCGCCCGCCGAACGTAGCGAGCACGCCCACCGTCTTGGCCACGTCCATAGGGCTACCGCCGCCGAGCGCGACGATGCTCGTGGCGCCGCTTTGCTCGTAGCGAGACGCCGCCTCCTCGACGATTCGCACCGTCGGGTTAGGCTCCACATCTAAAAACAGCACGCATTCGATGCCCGCCGCCTCGATGATGTCCTGTACCTTCTTGACCACGCCGATGCCCTCGAGCCCGCGATCAGAGATAAGGAACACGCGCTCCGATGCGTTATCGCGCAGGAGCTCGGGCAGCTTGTTCAGGCTGCCCAGGCCGAACTCGATGTTCTGCGGCACCTTGAAACGATAATCATTCATAGAAATCCCCCAGCAATTAAGCGCGCCGCGCCGGCACATCCCATGCGAACGCGGCGAACATATAACAACAGACCGATAAAACAGCAGGCTCATGCGCTTCCGATAGCTGCGATGAGCGCCTGCGGCCGCGACGCGATGCCTACAGCACGGCGGCGAGGCTCTGAACAAGCATGGAACCGCCGACGATGAGCAGAACGACGTAGACGATGCGCAGGAACTGCTCGCGATTGATCTTCTTGAGGAAGGCCATGCCGAGAGCGAAACCGATAGCCGCACAGGGCAGCCCGATGGCAAGCGCCGAGAGCACCGTCGGGGTGATGACGCCGGCACGATACTGCGAGAACGCGTTCCAGGTATTGAGGATGACCCACACCATGTTCATGG
>CAVDTO010000159.1:0-4474 GCA_963611895.1 bacterium | reverse complement strand
GGCACATGTTCTCCACTTCCTGTGAGTACTGCATGCCTCTCCTCTCTTTCGTGTTGGCGTTCGGCTCCGCGTTTGCCGGGTCGGCGAGGGCCCATGGCGCACGTTCGGCCGAACATGACATGCGGGACTATGATAGCGCGAATTGCTAGGTGATATTCGGCGAACGGCAGAGTTTTCGCAGGTAAGAGTAGGCTAACTTTTTGAATAAAGGAAAAGCCGGCTCGGGATCCGGGTTGGGAGCCGAGCCGGCTGGGCGAGTTGCGTTGGGATCGCTGATGAGTTGCGACGCGGGCGCCATTCTGCTTTTGGCTTGCAGTGCCCGCGCGTTGCGATTGCCGATGGCCGCGCGATCGATTCAGTGAGAGTTGCGGCGCGCGTTGCGGGCTGCGATAGAGAAGAGTCTTCCGCGGCGTTTTGCCCTTTGGCTCGCGATGCTTGTGCATTGCGATTGCGGGGGAATTGCGGTGTACGTGTGTTGCGGGCGCCTGCGAGCCAAATGCGCTCGGGCCCTTGGGAACCGAGCGCATTTGGTGCTGCTACTCGGCCTCGGAGAGCATGCCGTCGAGCGTGCGCCAGGCGAGCTCGGCGCACTTGACGCGCGCGGGCATGTGCGAGATGTCCTTGAGCTGGGCGGCCTCGTCGAGGTCCTCGTAGTCCTCCTCGGTAAGCTCGTCGCCGCGGATCATGGCGAGGAAGAGCCCGGCCAGGCGCTTGGCCTCCTCGAGGGTCTCGCCGGTGATGAGATCGGCCATGATGTCGGCCGAGGCCTGGCTGATGGCGCAGCCGTGGCCCGTGAACGCGGCCTCCTCGATGACGTCGCCCTCGATGCGCAGCTGGAGCGTGAGCTCGTCGCCGCAGCTCGGGTTGATGCCGTCGTGGCTGTGCGTGGCGCCGTCCATCTCGTACTTGTAGTCAGGGTGCGAGTTGTGCTCCATGAAGGTGGTGGAGGTGTAGAGGTTTCCCATGCGCGTGCTCCGTGGGTCGGTTGCGGAATTTATTGAGAGGGGGGTCCGGCGGGTTGGGGCGTGCGTGCGGGCCGATGGGGCCGGGCGAGCCCGGGCGGCCTAGCCTGCCGAACGAGACGCCATGGCAGAACGGAGACGGCCCCGCGTTGTGGAATGCGCGTCCGCCCCGTTCTAGCGCCTTGCGTCTGCCTTAGCCGTTGAACATGCTCCACACGTGCTCGAGTCCGGCGACGAAGGCGTCGACGTCGGCCCGGTCGTTGTAGAAGGCGAGGCTCGCGCGGCAGCAGGCGAGGTTCTCCACGTTGAGCCACGTGAGGAGCGGCTGGGCGCAGTGATGCCCTGCGCGGATGCACACGTGGTCCATGTCGAGGATGCTCGCCACGTCGTGCGGGTGGATGCCGCGCACGTTGAAGCTCACGACGCCGTGGTGCTCGGCGGCCGCGCTGGGCCCGATGACGTCCACGTAGGAAAGCTCGCTAAGGCGATCCATCGTGTAGGCCACGAGTGCCGCCTCGCGCTCCTGAACCGCGGCGTAGCCGACCTGGTTCACGAGGTAGTCGAGCGCGGTGCCGGTGGCGAAGATGCCCGCGGCGTCCTGCGTGCCGGCCTCGAATTTCTCGGGCACGGGTGCCCAGACGGCGCCCTGCTCGGTCACCGAGTCGATCATCTCGCCGCCGGTGAGCATGGGCGGCATCTGCTCGAGGAGCTCGTGGCGCCCCCAGAGCACGCCGATGCCCATGGGGCCGAGCGCCTTGTGGGCCGAGAAGGCGAAGAAGTCCGCGCCGAGGGCGTTCACGTCCACGGCCATGTGCGGCACCGACTGCGCGCCGTCGACGACCATGTAGCCGCCCTGGGCGTGCACGGCGGCCGCGATCTTCTCGATGGGGTTGCGCACGCCGAGGACGTTCGAGACCTCCCCCGCGGCGGCGATCTTGGTGCGCGGGCCGATCTTCGCGGCGATCTCGGCGTCGGTGATGCGCCCCTCGGAGTCGGGATAGAGGTAGACGAGCGAGGCGCCCGCGGCGGCGCAGGCCTGCTGCCAGGGGATCAGGTTGGAGTGGTGCTCCATGATGGTGATGGCCACCTCGTCGCCCGGCTCGAGCACGCAGGGCGCAAAGCTCTTGGCCACGATGTTCAGCGACTCGCTGGTGTTCCGCGTGAACACGACGTCGCGCGCCTGGGTGCGACCCTTCTCGTCCACGGCGCCGATGAGCTGTGCGATCTGCGCGCGCACCTCGGCGATGGCCTCGGTCGCCTCGACAGAGAGGGAATAGAGGCCGCGCAGGGGGTTCGCGTTCATCGTCTCGTAGAAGACGCGCTGGGCCTCGAGCACGCGCCCCGGGCGCTGCGCCGTGGCGGCGCTATCGAGGAACGCTATCTTGGGGTTGTTCGCCAAGAGCGGAAAGTCCGCCTTGTACGGGTTGGTCTGGATATCGGTGGACACGGTTATGCGATCCCCTCTTCAAAATCGTCGACGAGCTTGGATCCCAGGCGCACGACGTTGGCGCGCATGGTCTCGTCGGGGGCGTTGATGGCGGCGTCCTCGAGCTTGGCCGCGAGGAACAGCGCCTCGGTCTGCTCCTGCGAGAGGCCGCGGCAGGCGGCGTAGAAGGTCTGCTCGGGACGCACGTGGCCGATGGTGGCGCCGTGGTTGCCGGCGACGTCGTCCTCGTCGCAGAGGATCGTGGGGATGGTCTTGTTGTCCACGCCCTCGTTGGCCAAAAGGACGGTCTCGCGCTCGGTGCCCTCGGACCCCTTGCAGCCGTGCACGAGGTCGATGGTGCCGCGCAGGACCTTCTTGGCGCTGCCGGTGAGCACGCCGTTGGCGTCGATGTCGCAGGCGGTCTTGCGGCCGTGGTGGCGCACTGTGTACGAGAAGTCGTGCACGTCGCTTTCGGCGGCCAGGTAGCGGGTGTCGATGTCGATGCGCGCGCCGTCGCCGCGCAGGTCCGCTGTGAGGCCGACCATGGAAAGGCCGCCGCCGAGCACCACGTGGCGCACGTTCACGCGGGCGCCCTCGTCGAGCACGTAGCCCGAGTCGTCGATGGCGGTGTAGCCGCTCTCGGCGGTGATGTAGACGGTGACGTTCACGTGCGAGCCGGCTCCCGCGAACACGCGCAGGGTGGAGCCGAGCAGGCCCGCCTCGCCGGTCTCGGCGGCGCTACCCGCGGCGTCGGCCGCGTCGATCGAGATGACGAGGTCGAGCGTGGAGTTCTTCTCGGCCACCACGTCGAGCGAGGCGCCCGAGGCCGCGCCCGGCTTGGTCGTCACGCGGACGGTCATGCTCTGGTGCTCGTCGGGTTCGGTTGCGAGCACGGCGGTGCCGCCGGCGAGCATGTTGAGGTAGGCGCGCGCATCGCGGCCCACGCCGGTCTCGAAGTCGCCGGCCACGCTGCCCGCGAGCTCGGAGAGCGCGGCGCGCTTCTGGTAGGCGGAGAGCGCGGGGTAATCGAGGTCGAGGGCGTCGGCCTCGCCGCGGGCGGCAACGGCCACGGCGCGCTCGGAGTCGGCGGCAGCGGTCCCAGCCTCCTCGCGCGCGGCGTCCACGCGCTCCTGCAGGCCCGCGACGGCGCTCTCGAAGCTCGTCTTGTTGTCGAGCAGCTCGCCCGCGTCCTCGATCGCCACCTGGCAGTTGCGCTCGAGGTCGGCGGGAATCCGCACGCTGGCGCCGTTCATCTTGAGCCAGCCCCAGGTGGGGGCGGGCATCTGGTTCTGGTTGCGAATGGTGAGCGCGTCCACTAGCCGATCGCCCCTTCCATCTCGAGCTTGATCAGGTTGTTCATCTCTACGGCGTACTCGAGCGGCAGCTCCTTGGAGACCGGGTTCGCAAAGCCGTTCACGATCATGGTGCGGGCCTCCTCCTCGGAGATGCCGCGGCTCATGAGGTAGAACACCTTGTCGTCGCCGATGCGCCCGATGGTCGCCTCGTGGCCGATGTCCACGTTCTTGGCGCGGATGTCCATGGCCGGGATGGTGTCGGAACGGCTGTGGTCGTCGAGCATGAGCGACTGGCACGAGACGCTCGCGCGCGAACCCTCGGCCTTGGGCGTGGCCACGATGCTCGAGCGGAAGGTCTGGATGCCACCGCTCTTGGAGATGCCCTTGGTCTCCACGCTCGCCGTGGTCTCGGGCGCGTTGAGCACGACCTTGCAGCCGGTGTCGAGGTTCTGGCCGGCGCCCGCAAAGGTGATGCCCGTAAAGCTCGAGCGGGCGCGGCGCCCCGAGAGCACGCTCATGGGGTAGAGGTAGCCCACGTGGCTGCCGAACGAGCCCGAGATCCACTCGATCTCGCCCTCCTCGTCCACACGTGCGCGCTTGGTGTTGAGGTTGTACATGTTCTTGGACCAGTTCTCGATCGTGGAGTAGCGCAGGTGCGCGCGCTTGCCCACGAACAGCTCCACCGCTCCCGCGTGGAGGTTGGCCACGTTGTACTTAGGCGCCGAGCAGCCCTCGATGAAGTGCAGGTCGGCGTCGTCCTCCACGATGATGAGCGTGTGCTCGAACTGGCC
>CAVDTO010000158.1:0-4514 GCA_963611895.1 bacterium | reverse complement strand
CGAGCGAACAGATTTCCAAGATATTCGACCTTCAGCATGTTGATGAGCACCCCGCGCTCTGCCCCATCGCAGGAGCGCTCAGCCTTCACGACACCGCGCTGAAAGCCCTCGACGGCTTGCGCGTCGATGCCCGCCTCACGCTTCTGCGCCAAAACGGCTTCATCTGGAGCGAACAAGGCGAGGTCCTGTTTCGCGCCTACGGCATCTCCGGCATCGCCGCGTTCGACCTTTCGCGCCGAGCAGAGCGGGGCGACCTCATCGAAATCGATCTTTTCGACGATATCGCATCGGATGTCGCGCTCGCCCAGCGGCTCTCCGAGCGCATGCGCGTAATGGCCCCACTTGCCCCTTCTGACCCCCGCTGGTACGACGGCTTGCTCGCCCCTCAGCTCGCGCGCGGAATCGCACGCGCCTGGTCGGGGAGCATCGATGCGCTCGCGCACCTGTGCAAACACCTCCCCTTCCAAGTTGAAGGCTTAACGGAAGAGCGGGTTGCCCAGGTAATGCAGGGCGGCATCCCCTTCTACGAGATTGACCCCGTAACGTTCGAGGCTAAACGCACGGCCGGTGTCCACATATGCGGAGAGGCGCTCGACATGGATGCCGACTGTGGCGGATACAATCTCGCTTGGGCCTGGATCAGCGGTATGCATGCTGGCGTCGCCTCAGCAGCTCAACTCTAGGAAAGGACGACCGTGCTCGAGCTCAGCGAAATTCACGCATCGCTTGACGAAGGAGCCGATGAGGCCGACTGCGTCACAGTATGTCGGCGCGAGGCGAAACGCGTCCTCGGCCTCTCGGATGCTGACATCGCGGGAGTCGAGCTCCACCGCAAGTCTGTGGACGCGCGCAAGAAGCAAAATGTCCACTTCATCCTGAGCGCACGTATAACGACGTTCGACAACATCAACGAGCAGCAACTGCTCGATTCGCTCAGCCGCTCGGATGAACGGCGCGTTCGTCTCATCGAATCAGCTGAGCCCTCATTCCCCGCGCCCGTACCCAAGCAATCTCAACCCGAGCTCCGCCCCGTCGTTGTCGGCGCCGGCTGTGCCGGTCTTTTTGCAGCCCTCACCCTTGCAGAAGCAGGGCTTAAGCCACTCCTCATAGAGCGGGGCGACGACGCAACGAGACGCACCGACGCAATCGATATCTACCTAAACCAGCGAAACCTTGACCCCGAGAGCAATATTCAGTTCGGTCTCGGGGGCGCGGGCACCTTTTCCGACGGCAAGCTCAACACCGGCACCAAAAATCCCAAACATCGGCTCATCCTCAAGACTTTCGTCGAGGCCGGAGCCCCGCGCGACATCCTTTGGGATGCCAAGCCGCATATAGGATCCGACATCCTCCCCCACGTCGTCACAGCCGTCGCAAGGCGCATCGAGCAGCTCGGAGGCACCGTTCGCTACCGTTGCCGCCTTACCGATATCGATCTTGACGAGCATGCAGCCGTGCAAGGAATCTTGGTTCAGACAGCCGAAGGCGCGCGCGAGCATATCCCCTGTGACAAGCTGCTGCTCGCCTGCGGCCACTCCGCACGCGACGTGTTCGAGATGCTCCAACGCAACAGCGTGAGCCTCGCACGCAAAACCTTTGCCATGGGGGTTCGCATCGAGCACCTTCAGGCCGATATCGACCGATCCCAATACGGCAAAGCCGCCGGTCACCCTGCGCTCGGCGCCGCCCCTTATAACCTCGTAGCGCATCTTCCCAACGGCCGAAGCGTCTTCTCGTTCTGCATGTGTCCCGGCGGCCAAGTCGTTGCGGCTTCCTCCGAGAACGGGCACCTCTGCGTCAACGGAGCCAGTCTCAATGCGCGCGCCGGGCGCAATGCAAACGCCGCGCTCCTCGTGAATGTAACACCCGAGGATCTACCAGGAAACGACCCTCTGGCGGGCATTGCCCTGCAGCGCTCTTGCGAAGCCGCTGCTTACCGCGCGGGCGGCTCGTCATGGCGTGCGCCAGCGCAGCTCGTCGGAGATTTCCTTAACGGCCGACCGAGCTCCAAGGGCGGGGCCATCACCCCAACCTATCCCTTCGGCGTCACCTGGACGTCAATCGACGGACTTCTTCCACGCCACATCATCGATTCGCTCAGACTCGGAATCCCGCTGCTCGGCCGCAAACTCCGCGGCTATGACCGTAGAGACGCCGTACTTACCGGCGTGGAAACCCGTTCAAGCTCGCCCGTCACCGTCGTGCGCGACCGCACCTGCCATGCCGAGGAGACTCCCGGCCTCTACCCCTGTGGAGAAGGCGCAGGTTACGCAGGTGGAATTATGAGCGCTGCAGCGGACGGCATCCGCTGCGCAGAGTCGCTCATAGCCGACCTCTAGCTTCAGCGGCAGGGGCAGCAGGGCGCGCCGACTGCGTATCCCGAGCAGACGACGTTTTCGAGCACGCCGCAGGAGCTTGAAGCCGCCTGGCCTCGCAGTGTCACGAACATTGGCGACGGCAACCCGCACCGCTACCCCCGTCACGGCCCTCGCTATAGGGCTCTCGCTTAGCCATCTTTGCCCGTGTTTATTCACTAAGGATTTGTCCCGAACGCCGAGGAGAGATCACCCATTTCGATCGAATACAGCACCCCGCAACCCGCAATTCAGTGCTTGCCCTTGAAACTCTGCCGCTTTCTGCCTGCTGCGAACACGGACCCCTTGCGCGACTGCTTTCTCAACCTCTCGATTGCCTCGTCTTCGCTCGTCCCCTCAAGCATCGCCTTGAGCCTCACAACGAGGTCACGCAAGCGGGCCGCCTCCTCAAAGTCCATCGCTTCAGACGCGGAGCGCATATCTTCCTCAAGGGACTGAACGACGCGAACGATCTCTTCCCGAGGCAGGTTCTCAAACTCCCCCGCCAGACTCGAAGCCTCATCGTCTACGGCCGATGCATCGTCTGAACCTTTGGAATCAGAGGGTGTATAAAATGCACCATGACCAAGCGAGTCTCCGCGTGAGCGGCTTTTCGAGCCGACCGTATCGTTAGCCTCGGCAATAAAGGTTGAGATATCACTGATGGCCTTGCGGACCGTCTTGGGCTCGATCCCATGCTCGGCGTTGAACGCCATCTGCAACTCGCGGCGTCGATTCGTCTCGTCGATCGCCTCCCGCATGGAGTCGGTCACGGTATCGGCATACATGATCACCTCGCCGTCGGCGTTACGCGCCGCGCGGCCGATGGTCTGAATGAGAGAGCGCCTGTTGCGCAAAAAGCCCTCTTTATCGGCATCCAAAATCGCCACCAGCGAGACCTCGGGCAAATCGAGCCCCTCGCGCAAGAGGTTGATGCCAACCAGCACGTCGATCTTCCCCTGGCGCAGCGTCCTCAGGATCTCAACGCGATCCATCGTGGCGGTGTCGGAATGCATGTAATTGACCTTCACTCCCGCATCGAGCAGGTAGTCGGTCAGATCCTCGGCCATGCGCTTGGTAAGCGTCGTCACCAAAACGCGCTCATGCCGCGCAGTGCGGGCCTTGATCTCGTCCAGCAAATCGTCAATCTGCCCGTGAACGGGCCTCACGTCAATCTTGGGGTCAAGCAGTCCCGTCGGGCGAATGATCTGCTCCACGTTGTTTTGACTTACGCGTAGTTCGTAATCACCCGGCGTGGCACTCACGTAGATGAACTGAGGAACACGAGCCTCGAACTCGTCAAAGCGCAGCGGACGGTTATCGAGCGCGCTTGGGAGCCTAAAGCCGTGCTCAACCAACGTGACCTTGCGCGAGCGGTCGCCCTCGTGCATACCGCGAATCTGCGGCACCGTCACGTGACTCTCATCGATGATGCAGAGCATGTCCTTGGGAAAATAATCGATGAGCGTGAACGGCGGCTCACCGGGCTTGCGCCCGTCCAGGTGCCGCGAGTAGTTCTCGATCCCGTTCGTAAAGCCCATGGTCTCAAGCATCTCGAGGTCATAATCCGTTCGCTGCTGCAAACGCTGCGCCTCCAGCAACTTATCCTCGGCCTTGAGTTCCGCAACGCGTTTCTCGCATTCCTCGGAGATACTCTTAAGAGCAGCCTTGACCTTAGGTTTCTCCGTCACGTAATGAGAGGCCGGCCACACGGGAATGGCGTCGTATTCGCGCAACATCTCCCCCGTGATTTCATCGATCTCGGCAATAAGCTCGACCTCGTCGCCAAAGAAGTCAAAACGCAGCGGATGCTCTGCATAGGGCGGGAAGACGTCAACAACGTCGCCGCGCACGCGGAACGTGCCACGTGCCAAGTCGTAGTCGTTGCGGTCATACTGAATATCGATCAGGTTATGGATGAAGTCGTCACGCTCAAGCGGGACCTTCTTGTCCACGTTGGGCGCAAGGCCGGCATAATCCTCCGGGGAGCCGATACCGTAGATGCACGAGACGGAGGCGACGACAATCACGTCTCGTCTCGAAAGCAGCGAAGCCGTAGCCTGATGCCTCAGCATCTCGACTTCTTCGTTGATGGACGCGTCTTTCTCGATATACGTATCGCTCTGCGGAACGTACGCCTCGGGCTGGTAGTAGTCGTAG
>CAVDTO010000157.1:0-4532 GCA_963611895.1 bacterium | reverse complement strand
GACCTCATCATCACCGTCCGGGCCAACATCACGAACAGGAACGCCGGCGAGATCGAGGATCTGATTTCCGATCTAAGCTTCATGGCTCACAACAAGCATTTTGCCATCCAATTCATGCCTGTATATGAGTGGGGAGAAGCGAGCAAGGGCTATCGCCTTAACAGGCGAGATGTAGACCGAGTTGTTGTTAAATGCCTGGCTCTGGCCTCCCAACAAGGCATCCAGACGGAGACGCTACCACTCCAGAAGCTAGATACCCCGTGCTTAGCGTCGACAACGATGGGCGAGCTGATTTCGGCTGAGGGCAACATATACAGCTGCACCGAATATCCCCTAGCGGGCAACGACCATATGAACCATATTCTCGGAAAAATCGATGAGCGGCCTTCTCTGCCGAGAAAGGCAGATGAGCTCGATCGTTATCATCTTTCGCTAGCGGACAGCAAGTGCGGGCGCTGCCCCTTCTTCCCCGTTTGCGGAGGGGGATGTCCCAGAAAACAGCTGCTAAACTCAGCTGATTGTCCAAGCTACAAGACAACCTTCACCGAAAGATGTGACATAATCGCACGAAACCTGGGGCTTGCCCTAATCGACGATAAGGCTGAAGCGCTATCGTGATTCGCGTATAGGCCACCACTGACACCGCGGAAAGCTGGCAAAGCAGCTGCATGACAAACAGCCCTCACAGGGTTCCGCTCGGGACACCTGTCGGAGACGTCCCGGACGGATCGTTTTAGTCGCTACCCCCCTGCTGGCACTTGGCCGGTGGCGAGGATTTGCTCGAGTTGGACCTCGTTGAGAACGGGGACGCCCAGCTGCTCGGCCTTGGTGAGCTTGGAGCCCGCCTTGGGGCCCGCCACCACGTAGCTCGTCTTTTTGGAGACGCTGCCCGAGACCTTGGCGCCCAGGAGCTTGAGCGCCTCGCCCGCCTCGGAGCGTGAGCGGTTCTCGAGCGCGCCGGTGAGCACGAACGTGAGCCCCGCGAGCGGTTGGTCCTTCGCAAGTTCCTCAGAGACACCCGTCGCCTCGGACGCCTTGCTCGCGGCGGCACCCAGGTCCTCCTCGAGCGAAAGCCCGGCCTCGCGCAGGCGCTGCAGCACCTCGAGATTCTCGGGCACCGAGAGGAACTGCCTCACGCTCTGCGCAATCTTGGGACCGATCCCCTCGCACGAGGCGATCTCGTCCTCGTTTGCGGCCACGAGCGCATCGACGGTGAGGAACCTCCGCGCGATCACCTCGCCCACGCTCTTGCCCACATGGCGAATGCCGAGCGCAAAGAGCACGCGCCCGAGCGGCTGCTCCTTGGATTTGTTGAGCTCGTCAACGATCTTCTCGGCGGTCTTGCGCCCCACCGGGATGGGGTCCCCGGCGCGCACGCCCTTCTTGCTGTTGGTGCTCGTGTAGGTGCGCCCCGTGTCGAGGCCGGCGATGTCGTCGACCGTGAGGCGGTAGAAGTCCGAGACGTCGTGAAGCAGGCCCGCGGAGATCATCTTATCGACGAGCTCGTCGCCGAGGCCGTCCACGTCCATGCAGCCGCGGTTCACCCAGTGGAGCAGGCGCTCCTTGAGCTGTGCCGGGCAGTCGATGGAAACGCAGCGATAGGCCACCTCGCCGTCCTCGTGCACCACCGGGCTGCCGCACACGGGGCAGGCCTCGGGCATCTGCCACTCGACGGCGTCGGCCGGGCGCAGCTCGAGCACAGGTCCCACGACCTCGGGAATGACGTCGCCCGCCTTGTGGACCACGATGGTGTCGCCCACGCGGACGTTCTTGCGGCGGATCTCGTCGATGTTGTGGAGCGTGGCGCGCGCGATGGTGGAGCCAGCCACGAGTACCGGGTCGAACTCGGCCACCGGCGTGAGCACGCCCGTGCGGCCCACCTGGATGCGGATCTCGCGCAGGACGGTGCGCTTCTCCTCGGGCGGGAACTTGAAGGCGATGGCCCAGCGCGGGGCGCGCGCCGTAAAGCCGAGCTCGCCCTGCTGAGCGAACGGATCGACCTTCACCACAACGCCGTCGATGTCGTAATCGAGGTCCGCGCGGTGCTCGAGCGCCTGGGCACAGAACTCGTGCACCTCTGCGGGCGTGGAGCAGCGCGCGACGTTGGGGTTGACCGAAAAACCCGCACTCCCTAGCCAGTCGAGGAACTCGCGCTGGCTGTTCACGTGGAGCGGGTCGGTATCGGCCGCGGCATAGATGAAGGTGGCAAGGTCGCGCTTAGCCGTGACCTTGGGGTCCTTTTGGCGCAGGCTACCGGCCGCGGCGTTACGCGGGTTCGCGAACGGGTCGCGCCCCTCGGCGTCGGCTTCCTCGTTCAGGCGCAAGAAGCTCCCCTTGGGCATGTAGACCTCGCCGCGCACCTCGATGGCGCGGTCGCGGTCGGCACCCATGTGGGCGAGCGCCGCCTCGTTGATGTGCATGGGCACGTCGCGGATGGTGCGGACGTTCAGCGAGACATCCTCGCCCGTGGTGCCGTCGCCGCGCGTGGCTGCGCGCACAAAGGCGCCGTTCTGGTAGGTGAGCGCCACGCCGAGGCCGTCGATCTTGAGCTCACAGGTGTAGGTTGCGTTGCCGGCGCCGAGAGCGTCCTCGGTGCGGGCCAGCCACTCGTCGAGCTCGCCGAGGTCCATGGCGTCGTCCATGGAGTACATGCGCGCCATATGCGTGACGGGCGCGAACTGCTCGCTCACGTAGCCGCCCACGCGCTGGGTGTAGCTCTCGGGCGTGACGAGCTCGGGATAGGCGGCCTCGATCTGCTGAAGCTCGACGAGCATCTTGTCGAACGCGGCGTCGGTGATCTCGGGGGTATCGAGCATGTAGTAGCGATAGGCGTGGTAGTCGAGCTCGTGGCGGAGCTCGGCCGCGCGGTCGGCGGCCGCCCGACGGTCCTCTTCCGTAGCCGTCGCGCTCGTTGCGGGCGCCTGTGCGGCACCGTTCTCGTCGAAGAGTCCCTGCTGCTCCATCTGTGCTCCCCTATCTCGTGTCAAACGCGTACAAGGGTACCATTGCGCCCGCGCCCCAAAAGAACGGGAGCGCCCCTCCATCAAGGAAGGACGCTCCCGTCTCGTTCATGTTGCCGGCTGCGCCATGCACGCGCGCTGGCCCCTGCCGGCGAGCACTTGGCCCAACGTCGCCTAGCGCTGGGTGCTGTTGCCGCTGTTGCCGCCCAGCAGTTCCTCGAGGTACTGGCGCAGCTGGTCCTGCGAGAGGCCGTTGCCGGAGCCCTCGGAGTTCGTGTTGTCGCCGGTCGAGGTGGAGTCGCCGCTCGTCGACTGGCTCTTCTGGAGCTCCTCGTCGGAGCCGAGCGTGACCTCGATCTTCTTCTCCTCCTTGCCGCGATAGACCGTGAGCTCAACCTTGTCGCCCACGTCGTAGCTCCTGATGGCGATGATCAGGCTGTCGGCGGAGGTGATCTCCTCGTCGCCCATCTTGGTGACGACGTCGCCCTTCTGCAGGCCGGCCTCGGCGGCGGGGCTCCCGTCGGTCACCTCGCCCACGTAGGCGCCCGAGGTGACGCTCAGGTTGTTGGCCTGCGCGTTGGCGGCCGTGACCGTGCCGAGCGAGACGCCCAGGTAGGCGTGCACGGGGGTCTTGCCCGCGATGATCTGCTTGGCGATCTTGACGGCGTAGTTGGCGGGGATGGCAAAGCCCACGCCCGAGCTGGAGCCCGAGTAGCTCTCGATGATCGAGTTGATGCCGATGAGTTTGCCGTCGTTGTTCACGAGGGCCCCGCCGGAGTTACCGGGGTTGATGGCCGCGTCGGTCTGGATCATGTTGGCATAGATGGAGGTGCCGCTCGTGGAGGGCAGCGCGGTGGAGCGGTAGAGCGAGCTCACGATGCCCGTGGAGACGGACTGCTCGTTGCCGAACGGGCTGCCGATGGCCATGACCCACTCGCCCACGGCGAGCGAGTCGGAGTCGCCGACCTCGATGGGCGTGAGCTTGGACTTGTCGCAGTCCTTGAGCTTGATCACGGCGAGGTCGCTCGACGAGTCGTAGCCGACGACCTCGGCCTCGTAGTTCTCGTCGTTCATGGAGACCGACATGGAGTCGGCGTCCGAGATCACGTGGTAGTTGGTGAGGATGTTGCCGTCAGTGTCGAGCACCACGCCCGAGCCGATGCCCGAGGCGGTGCTGGAGCTTGAGTTGGAGCTCGAGCCGTTCTGCAGCGTCATACCCGAGCCGCTCTGCGAGGTGTAGGTGGTGATGGAGACGACCGAGGGCAGGCACTTGGCCGAGACGGCCTCGGCGAGCGTGGTGTCGTCGGACGAATCGATCTTGATGGTTTGGGTCTTGCCCGAGCTCGTGGCCGTGACGTCCTTGTCGGAGATGCGGAACGCGCCGGTCATGACGAGCGCGATCACGAGGATGGCGCCCACAACGCAGCCGGCGAGCGCCGTGACGAACAGCGGGGCCTTCTTTGTCTTGGTCTTGACCACCGTGTGCTTGACGGTCTCGGTCACGGGCGGCACCGTGCCGGCAGCGCCGGCGCTCTGGGCGGCCCCCATGCCGGGAACCCGCTCGGGATCGAC
>CAVDTO010000156.1:0-4534 GCA_963611895.1 bacterium | reverse complement strand
AGCAAGAGCTATTCGAACTCGTCTAATTCGAACTCGACCACGACGACGACCACAACCACCACGACGACCGAGGAATCCGCTCAGGAGACGACCTCGGGCGGCACGGGCGGAACCGGCGGCACCGGTGGCACGGGCGGAACCGGTGGCACGGGCGGAACCGGTGGCAATTCCGGCACCTCGACATCGACGAGTGGCACCTCAAACACCACCGGCGGCACCACGGGAGGAACTTCCGGTGGTACGACCGGCGGCACCACAGGCGGTACCTCGGGCGGAACAAGCGGTGGTGCGACCGGTGGCACGACCACGCAGTAGGCCGTACTCCCCTATACGAGACAGAGCGGGCTCCCAGCAAAACGCCGGGAGCCCGCTTACGTTTGAAAGACCATTCGAAAACATGCCCGCAGGCCGTGACTGCCTCAATTGCCGCCACATCAAGAGAAAGGCAGGTCCGCACCGCATCTATTTTCGATAATGTGTGGCATTTTCGCTTCAGTCCGAACACGCGCACGATTTTGCCGACAAAACCGCAGGAAAGAGGGTCCTAAAAGCGGTCCCTACTCGCTGCGGCCTCAAAATGCCACACATTATCGAAAATACTCATACACGCCAGGCCGAACAGCCCCACACCGAGCTCTCGATGGTACCCGCCGGCAGCGTTATGCCCCGCTCTTCACGGAGCCGCTCAGCTTGCAGACCAGCTCCTGCAGGCGCTCCCCCGTCTCGGGGTCGCGCGCGATGACCATGATGGTATCGTTGCCCGCAAGCGAGCCGAGCACATCGGGCAGCTCCGCCGCGTCGAGCGCGGCGGCGATTCCCGAGGCGGTTCCCGATTGGGTCTTGATCACGACGATGTTGTTGGAGCGATCGACGCCGCACACGAGCTCCGAGACCATGCGCTGCAGGTGCAGGTCCTCCGAGAGCACGTAGATTCCCTCGGGCAGCTTTCGCAGACCCATGTCGGCGATATCGCGCGAGACGGTGGCCTGGGTGCAATCGAACCCGAGCGCGCGCAGCTCGTCCACCAGCGTACGCTGCGTGCGCACGTTCTTGGCACGAACGATCTCGCGAATGGCTTCTTGGCGCCCGATCCTCTTTTTAGCCATCGTCTCCATACTCCAACGTCAACGCTTGAACTTTTGGATAGTTTAGGAGAGATATCGCGGGCAGCTGAATAATGTAACGGTTTAGACTCAATCGGCCCGCATAAAAGCAAACGTCCTTCTAGCTATCGACGAGCAAACTGGCCGAGCAGCAAACCGCGCAACCGCCCCACGCGCCGCCTTTAGCGGACCGTTGCAACCTGGGCGCGGCACATGGCCGGGTGCAGCAGATTCGAGGCCCAGGCCCCCATGCAGCAGGCTGCGACGTTCTTTTTTGCGATGGGCCCGTACATGAACCCAAGATCGCGGCTCTGACCATGGAGCTCGCGGATGGTCTGCTGAGCCTCGGCGCTCTCCACGATGTCCTTGACGCGTGCGTTGCGCTCACTCGAGGAGACGGCCTGCGGACTCAGGCACACGTTCTCGATGCAGGCGACGAGCTGCTTAAAATGCCTCCGGCTGAGGGCGCAACGAACGTCGGAATCGCCCTCGACCCCCCACCGATTCGCAAGCTCGATATAGCCGGAGCGTTCAACAGAGAGCTGTTCTGCCACCCGCGGGTCATAGGCGCCCGCCACGGGCACCTCGGTCGTATGGCACAGCGCCCCAGGCACTGTCTCGAGGCTTTCAGCCGCCCCGGCGCACTCCAGCGCGAGCACGCAATCGCTCGCGGCGTCAGCACAGCAGATTCCAGTCTCGGCAAAGAGAGCACGTCTCACGATGAGCCCGGAGACGCACTCGAAAACATCCTGCCCGATCAGCACAGGCAGAAGGCCGCCAAGTTCCGCACGCGAACGAGCAGAGAGGCCCGAGTAATCCGAAAGGCGGCTGTGGCGGTCGCCGCGCGCGTCGTAGCGGTCGAACTGCCGACAGGGAACATAAAGGTCGCGCCCCGTGGTCTTTACAGCAGAAACAATGTTCTCGACCGAGCCAGGGGCCAGCCACTCATCGGCATCGAGAAAAGCGACATAGGGAGCGCGCGCATGATTGACGCCGGCGTCTCGCCCCACCCGAATATCAGAGGAATCTAGCCCGACAACGTCGACGCGCACGTCTTTTGCGGCGAATGCCTCGCACATATCGCGCGTCCCGTCCGTCGAATCGCAATCGACGATCACGAGCGAGAACTCGCGCGAGGAAGAAGCGATCAGGCTCTCGATCGTGCGGGCGATATGGTTGCGAGCATCGTGCGCGGCGATCACAAACGTAACGCAGGGCACAGAGACGTTGCAGAGCGACAAGCTCCATCCTCCTCACGACGCGGGAACTTTGCGCTTATGTTACAACCCTGCAAACAGCTGAATCCGCGCCCAGAATGGCTGCACGCCAAGTACAGAGCTTCAACACCGCAGCACCACAAATAGGGCGAACGCCCGTTTATTCCAAGGGGATAAGCATCCCCTCGGGGTAGGCGACATCGATGAACGTGAGACCGCAAGCAGGCGCCGTGGGACCGGCCGCACGGCGATCGCGCGCATCGACGACGTCGCGCACCCACGAGGGCTCGCGGCGATGCATGCCGACCTCCACGAGCGTGCCAACGATCGTCCTCACCATGGAGTGCAAGAACGCATTGCCGGTGATGGTGAATGCCAGCACGTCCTCGCCGAACTCGCTCGTGCGCTCGAACCCGACATTCAAGACGCAGCGGTGCGTGGGCTTGCCGACGGCCGAGGAGACCTTGCAGAAGCTCTTGAAGTCCTGCTCGCCGAGCAGATGCTGAGCTGCCTCGGCCATAGCGGCCTCATCGAGCGGAAAGCGATGCCACCAGACGTAATCGCGCGTTTGCAGCGGGCGTATGTCGCGGTCGGCAATCCGATAGGTGTACGTGCGCGAAAGGGCGTCAAAACGGGCAGAGAAGCCCGCAGGCGCGCGATATACCTCGCAGAGAGAGATATCGCGAGGCAGAAGCGCGTCCATGGCGCGAACCCAGCGACGGCGCGTGACCTGAAGCTCCTCGGCCATAGCGGGCACGCTCACGTACTGCCCGCGGGCATGAACGCCGGCATCGGTCCGCCCGGCACAAGTAAGCTCGATGGGCCTGCGAAGAAAGGTCTCGAGCGCACGTCGAATCTCCCCCGCAACCGTGGTCTGGCCCGGCTGCTCGGCAAAACCGCAATAGGCGGCGCCGTCGTAAGCGATCTTGAACACCAACGTGCCGGCAGCCTCAAATGCTTCGTCTGCAACAACCGCAGCGGCGCTACTCAGCTCTTCGATCGAATCAAGCGTCTCGCCCACGCAAGCCACCTCTCTTCAAGCAAATATCGGCTCCATCGCAACCAACAAAACCTATGCCAAGATGCGAAAGAAATTGACGGGTTCAAAGAGTACCGCAAAGAACCGGGGTGCGGACGATTTTCCGGATCTGCCACTCCCCCAAAGTACGCTTCTGCTGCAATTCTTCGGCATTCGGCTGGCCCAGCAAGCCCTCGTTCCTGCAACAGCGACGCGGCATCTCCATAACCCCTCCGGGCAAAGTCACTGCAGCAATGCATCGGTATTTTTGTTGCTCCGCTAGACCCAAGCCCTTGCCGTAGCGCAGCAACATTCGTCTACCGTATCCAGGTTAAGTCTCATACGGCAACACGCTGGGACTCGGCTATGCCGTCAGGCTCAAGCTCTTGCGATAGGGCATCGGCAATTTCGAGAAGCGTCCACGCATAAAAAAGAGGGACGCACGGGGCGTCCCTCTCTCAAAATGCTCTGTGCAGCAGAAATGCTACTCAGCAGACTCCTCGGCGGGAGCCTCGGCCTCAGCAGCCTCGGTCTCCTCAGCCTTGGGCTCCTCGACCTTCTTGGGAGCAGCGGCCTTCTTGGGGGCCGGAGCAGCCTTCTTGGCCTTGGGAGTGCAGGGCTCGGTGACAAGCTCCATGATGACGATGGGGGCATTGTCGCCCTTGCGCTTGCCGAGCTTCATGATGCGGGTGTAACCGCCGTTGCGGTCGGCCCACATGCCCTGGGCGGCCTTGTCGAAGATCTCGGCCACGAGCTGCTTATCGCCGAGCTTGGCGATAGCAAGACGACGGGAGTGCACGTCGCCCTTCTTGGCCCACGTGATGATCGGCTCGGCGTAACCGCGAAGAGCCTTGGCGCGGGTCTCGGTGGTCTTGATACGATCGTAGGTGAAGAGCGCCTGGGCAAGGCTCTTCTTCATGGCCTTGGTGTGGCTCGCGTCGGTACCGAGCTTCAGGCCCTTCTTTACGTTATGACGCATGGTCTGGTTTCTCCTCTATAGATGCGCGTTAAGCCTTAAGGCTCAGGCCCATGGACTCAAGCTTGTCCTTCACTTCCTCGATCGACTTAACACCGAAGTTGCGGATGTTCAGAAGATCGTTTTCCGAGAACTCGACGAGCTGACGGACGGAATGGATGCTGGCGCGCTTGAGGCAGTTGTAGGAACGGACGGAAAGGTCCAGGTCCTCGATCTGCTT
>CAVDTO010000155.1:0-4545 GCA_963611895.1 bacterium | reverse complement strand
GGCGCTGACCTGCGCCAACGCCTCAAAACTGGACACACTTTTTGTCCTATAAGCCCGAGTATGCGCCAATCCGGAACTATTACCGGCGCACTTGGACCTACTGAGTAGATGTACGGGTTGCCACCTGAAAGCAAAAAGCGGACCGCAAGTGCGATCCGCTTTTGTGCGTTTCTCTTATATGAGAGAAAAGCCTTAGGCCTCGAGGGCCTTCTTGGCGATGGTGGCGAGCTCGTTGAAGGACTCGATGTCCTCGTAGGCCATCTGAGCGAGGACCTTGCGGTCGAGCTCGATGCCGGCGAGCTTGAGGCCGTGCATGAACTGCGAGTAGGAGATATCGTTCAGGCGAGCGGCGGCGTTGATACGCGTGATCCAGAGGCTGCGGATCTCGCGCTTCTTGTTGCGGCGATCGCGGTACTGGTACTGCAGGGAGTGCTGAACCTGCTCTTTGGCGTGCTTGTACGTACGCGAAGCGGCACCGTAGTAGCCCTTCGCACGATTCATGACGGTACGGCGCTTCTTCTTAGCGGACACTGCGCGCTTAACACGTGCCATTTAAATCAACTCCTGAGAAAAACGTAGGATGCGGATAGGTCTCGAACTTAGGCGAGACGGGACTTGATGACCTTGCGGTCGGCCTTGTCCAGCTCGGCCTCCTGGCGGAAGCCGCGCTTGCGCTTGGTGCTCTTCTTGGAGAGGATGTGGCTCTTGAAAGCCTTGGCGCGCATGATCTTGCCGGAACCGGTGACGCGGAAACGCTTCTTGGTGCCGCTGTGGGACTTCATCTTAGGCATGAAATTCTCCTTAATCGGTTACAGAAAACTACTTCTTGCTCTCGTCTGCATCGTCCTTCTCATCGAAGGCGCCCTTGATGGGGGCGAGCAGCATGAGCATGTTACGTCCCTCGAGCTTGGGCTGCGACTCGACGGTGGCGTAGGGCTTGAGGTCCTCGGCGAGGCGCTCGAGCACGTTGAGACCCTGCTCGGGGTGAGCCATCTCGCGACCACGGAACATGATCGTGATCTTGACGCGGGCGCCCTTCTTGAGGAAGCGCAGCACGTGGCCCTTCTTGGTCTCGTAATCGCCGGTGTCGATCTTGGGACGGAACTTCATCTCTTTGACTTCGACCCTGGACTGGTTCTTGCGAGCCGCCTTGGCCTTCATAGCCTGCTGGTACTTGAACTTGCCGTAGTCCATGACCTTGCAGACCGGGGGCTCCGCATTGGGAGCGATCTCGACGAGGTCGAGACCCTGCTCGTCAGCAACGCGCTGGGCGTCTCGGACGCCGAACAGACCGAGCTGCGAACCATCGACGCCGATCAGGCGGCAGGTGGTCGCGGTGATCTCGTCGTTGATGCGAGTGTCATCGGATTTTGCTATTTTCCTTACCTCCTTCGGTAAAAAATAACCCGGAGCCAAAAAGCATCCGGGTTCACATTCAGGAATAGCGCATGCCGAAGCACGCGGAATTAGGCTGAGTTGTAGAACCAGTCAGCTGCTCGTTGGCGCCAAAAGGTGGGAACCCGCGGGTTCCGCTTTGCAGGTTGCTATCGCAACGGTTTCGTATGTTAACACGAGAGATGCCGCTCCATAGGGAGAACACGAACGGGGCGCTCGAACGAGGTCAGCTTTGATAGAAGCTGCCTCGTTGCCGGGGCCTTTGCCGATTCGAATGGCGCCCGAGACGAGACTCGAAGGGGCCCCGCTGCGCGGTGCCCGGGCTTCGGGCGGGCGTCCTCGCCACCCGCACGATTTCCTAACGCTTCGCGCGCTCACGCGAGTTCGGTATCGATATGAAAGTTCGACATCAAAATGAAAAGGAGCCCCGTTGCCGGAGCCCTCACGATATCGAATGGTGCCCGAGGCGAGACTCGAACTCGCATGTTGTTGCCAACGGCGGATTTTGAGTCCGCTGCGTCTGCCAATTCCGCCACTCGGGCGCACTCACAGTGCGAGAGAAGTCTACCACAGCTTGCTCGACTTTCCTCGATATATGAGAGAAACCCCGCTGCAGGTTGGGCAGCAGCGGGGTCTGATTAACGCTCGTTAAGCGGCGCGCTTATGAAAGAGGTTTGAGTTAGGCCTTGTTGACCGAGCCGAACTCCTCCATGAGTTCCTTGGTGCGGGCGACGATGGCGTCGCGGCCGGGCTTGAGGAGCTTGCGGGGGTCGAAGCCCTTGCCCTGCTGGTCCTTGCCGGACTCGATGTAGCTGCGCACGCCAGCGGCGAAGACGAGCTGGAGGTCGGTGTTGACGTTGATCTTGGAGATGCCGAGCTCGATGGCCTTCTTGATCTGATCCTCGGGGATGCCGGTGCCGCCGTGGAGAACGAGCGGAAGATCGCCGGTCTGAGCCTTGATCTCGCCGAGACGCTCGAAGGAGAGGCCGGCCCAGTCGGCGGGATACACGCCGTGGATGTTGCCGATGCCGCAAGCGAGGAAGTCGACGCCCAGGTCGGCGATCTGCTTGCACTCAGCCGGATCGGCGAGCTCGCCGTTGGAGGTCACGCCGTCCTCGGTGCCGCCGATGCCGCCGACCTCGGCCTCGATGGAGAGGCCCTTGGAGTGGGCGAGCTCGACGAGCTCCTTGGTGCGGTCGAGGTTGAGCTGGAAGGTCTCCTCGTGGGAGCCGTCATACATGATGGAGGTGAAGCCGGCCTCGATGCACTTGAAGCAGTCCTCGTAGGAACCGTGATCGAGGTGAAGGGCGACGGGCACGGTGGTGCCGGTGGCCTCGACAGCGGCCTTGACCATGTCGGCGCAGACCTTGAAGCCGCCCATCCACTTGGCAGCGCCAGCGGTGCACTGGAGGATCAGCGGGGACTGGGCCTCCTCGGCGGCCTGGAGGACGGCGAGCGTCCACTCGAGGTTGTTGGTGTTGAAGGCACCAAGAGCGTAGTGGCCGGCCTCGGCCTTCTTGAGCATGTCAGCTGCATTGACGAGCATAAAAGAAACCTCCTGTAAGGTTGCTCCGATAACTCGATAAGGATACCACGTACCCGATGAAGATAACGCCCCAATTGCAGAGAGATGCGCGACGATCGCGCGTTGTTGCGCCGTTTACCGAGGAGTCTCGCGCGCTTACGAAAAGAGGGGCTTGACTGCCGTCAAACCCCTCGATGCATCCAACCGCCTATCTACCGCGGCGGCTACGCCTCTTCCCGCACCGCGGCCCGGTGCGCGGGAGCCGCGTTCCTGCCGCCCGAGATCGTTTTCGCTGCACCATAGGGCAGGTAGACGAAGCCGCCCGGCTCGATGCCCGCGATCTTGAACTCGTGCATGAGCTCGGCGATCTCGTTGAGCGTGGAGACCTCGGCCTCGACCACCACGACGACCGAATCGGCCTCGCGGCCACGACGCAGCACCGAAACGGACGTATCGAGCGCATGGGCGACGCCGATGCGCACGCCCTCGTCTGCTGCGGGCTGCGCCAGCTGGGAATACGCCTCGCGGATACCGACGTTTTTATTGGTGGGCACGAGCAAGACCGTGCGCGTGGGCGTGGACTTGTCGCTGCCCGAGAAGCTCAGGTTGGCAGCCACCACCCTTTGGTGCGACTCATCGGCATCGACGGCGCCGAGATAGCAAAGGCCCTCGCTGGCGACCGCCTCAGGAGCGTGGACGCCGCTACGAAGCGTATCGACCAGCACGCAATAGGCCACTACGCAAAACGCCCCCCCTAAAAGGCCGACAGCGGCATACATCAGAGGGCTCTTGTTCGCAGCCTTGGCGGTTTGGGCCTCGGTGACGACGGTGTCGGAAGCCACCTGCTTTTCCTTGACCGTCTCGGAGATCTTATTTACCGTCTCGTTGGCCGTCTCCATGGCCTCGCTCTCGGACGCGCCCTCGGCCGAAACCGTGATCGTCCTGTTGGTGGTGGAAGACGATACCGAAACCCCGCTCGTCTCCTTAGCGCTTTCGATAAGCGAATCGGCCAGACCGTTTACCGCCGTGAGGTCGCCGCCGATTGAGACCAGCGCCGCGGAAGCGGTAAAGGAAGGATGAATGGCCGAAAGGGCGAGCGCACCCATAAAACAGGCTGCGGCGCATACGATCGGGATGATAACGACCTTCTTGCTGTGGGCGCGAAGGAGCATGCACAGTTCTAAAAGTGTCATAGGGGAATCTCTTCTACCTCTGATCTAACAAAAACCCGGATATTATCGGCCCGACTGGACAGCGGACCTTGGCAAAAGGCAAAAATCGAGAAAATTAGTCCTAAATTAATGCCGTGATGCACTAAGCGATATAGGGGTTGGTCGCGATCTCGTGCGCCATGGTCGTGGAGGGACCGTGCCCCACCAGGCATTTGGCATCGGCCGGGAGCAGGCGCTTCATCTTGGCGAGCGAGGCGATGATCTTCGCATCGCTGCCGCCCTCAAGGTCGGTGCGGCCGTGCCCGCCCGGAAAGAGCGTGTCGCCCACGAAAGCAAGGTTCTCCCCCTCCGCCGCCAGGAACAGGACCACGCCGCCCGGCGTGTGCCCCGGGACCTCGAAGACCTGGAGCCGCGCCTGGCCGAACTCGATGACGTCGCCCTCCCCTATGAGAC
>CAVDTO010000154.1:0-4657 GCA_963611895.1 bacterium | reverse complement strand
TGAGCACGGCGTCAATCGAACCCGGCTCGCTCGCCACAAAAGCGTCGAGCGCCTCCTGACCGTTGGTGGCCAAAAGCACCGAGGCCCCTTGGTCTTCCATGAGCATCTGGGCGATCTCGATGTTGAGCTCGTTATCTTCTACGAGCAGGATCGTGAGCCCGGCGATGGAGCCCGGCTCATCCTCGAGGCGCGAAAGCTGCTCGGGCGCTGGCGCGATGCGGAACGGGATCGTCACCGCAAAGGTGCTGCCCTCGCCTTTCACGCTCGAGACCTCGATCTCTCCGCCCATGCGGTCCACGATCTTCTTGACGATCGACATGCCGAGGCCCGTGCCCTGAAACTTGGTGCGCGCGGCCGACGAATCGACCTCCTGCGTGAACGGCTCGAAGATGCGCTTGAGGTACTCGGGGCTCATGCCGATACCCGTGTCGGAGATAGTCCAGCGGTAGACGACTCGCTCCTCGTCGTGGTAGAGGCACTCGGTGGAGGTGGTGATGCTGCCGCCCGGCTTGTTGTACTTCACGCAGTTGCCGTAGATGTTAAGGAAGATCTGGCGCAGGTGCAGCGGGCTCGTGTACACGTAGCGCACGGGGATCTCGAGCTTACCCAAGCTGTGGGTCTGGCCCTCGAGCGCGATCTTGGTCTGCATGATGGAGCTGATGGTCTTCGAGTTCTCCATGAGGTCGCACGGCTCAAAGACGAGCTCGATTTCCTCGTCCTCGAGCTTGCTCATCTCGAGCACGTCGTTGATGAGGCTCAGCAAGTGGTCGGCCGCAACGCGCATCTTCTCCTGGTTCTCGCGCACGAGCTCGATGTCGTCGGCATGGGTCTTGTTGATCTCGAGCAGGCCGATGATGCCGTTCAAGGGCGTGCGGATGTCGTGGCTCATGCGGCTCAAGAAGTTCGACTTGGCGGCGTTGGCGCGGTCGGCCTCGCGCTTGGCCGCGAGCAGCGCCTCCATGCGCTCGCGCTCCTCGCGCTCGAGGTCGCCCACGTCGCGCATGCCGATGACGATGCCCTCAACATAGTCGCTCTCCTCCATGCGGATGACATGGATCTCGACCGCGGATTTGACGGGACCGGCCTCAAAGTGGAACCGGCGCGTGATGCTCGGCCTCTCCTCGAGCTGGCGGACGATGTTCTCGGTCCTAAAGGTACGCGCGAACTCCTCGCGCTCGTCCTCGACGATATATGCCTTGTTGTAGAGGCCCATGACCTCGTTGAAGGGCCGGCGGCGCTTCGCCGCCTCGAACGGCTCGGAGATATCGTAGCCGTCCTCGATCTTGATGACGTTCGTGGCGCCCGTCGCCAAGTCGATAGAGAGCACGCTCAGGTAGTCCTCGCCCAGAGCCTGCGCCACCGAGCGGCTCCGCATGAGCTCCTTGCGCGCACGCTCGGCCTCGGCCAGGGCCCTCTTGAGCGCCGCGTTCTCTCGCGCGGCCTCGAGTGCGCGTTTGAGCACGCTCGATTGATAGAGGTAGTAGTAGAAGAGCGTGCCGTAGACCATGGCGGTGCGACCCACGTTGTGCACCACGAAGAAGCTCTCGGCGAGGAGCGAGACCGCCATATACGCGACGATGAGGAACATGAGCCCAAAGTCGAAGTAGCGGACCAGGGCCTTCTGGCGCACCACGGAAACGAGGACCAGCAAGAAGTAGCCGAGAACGATGATGGGCACGAGGCCCAGGGGGCCGCGATGAAACTCGTTGGCGGCATCGTAGGAATAGACCACGCCGGTAAAGAACACCGAGAACGCCGCGAGCACGTCGATGGCAAGCGGCACCAAGAGCAAGGCGTTCTGCAGGGGCGTGCGTTCCTTGGGGGCCATCATGAGGATGAGCCCCATGACGACGAGCGGCCGCACGGTGTAGCCGATGGCGCTGCAGAGCTCGCGCAGCTGGACGTGAGTCGGAATGGTCCCGAGCATAATCTCGAGGTTGGCGGCAAAGAGCTCCACAGTCTCGAGCACGATAACCAAGTAGAACAGCTTGCGCGAACGCTCGTCGAGCGTCTTGCTGCGCTTATTCAGCAAAAAGAGAAAGATAAGCCCGAAGACGGGCGCAAGGTTGCTGAGCCAAAAGTGGTCGAGAGCCATGAACGCCTCCCCCATCGTCGATGCCTGTGGATGAGTATAAATCGCCCGACAAGTTTTCGCACGCAACCGACACCCCGCAGCAATCCGGATGCAACACGGTCGCGAGGGCCACTTAACGAACGGTTCATGGCCCCGATTTGCACTTAGGGTCTGAAGCCCGCTGCGCGCCCGATAAGATGGGTTCATCGAGATTGACGAGCCGATTCCCAGTGCGACCAGCGCTGGGCCCACGACCAAGGAGAACAGCAGCATGTCCGAAGATGCAAAGACCCTGAACGACAACGAGCTCGACGAGGTCAACGGCGGAAAGACGAAGTTCTACGACAAGGCCACCGGCAAGTACTACAGGTGGAACGGCCACTACGCGTACGACAAACAGTACCTCTGCCCCAAGTGCGGAAAGCCCTTGAGCACGACCTTCGGGTTCCGCTACGACTGCAGCAGCTGCGACGATTATTGGATCAGGGAGAGCTCGCTCGTCCCCAACCTCGCCTCCGGCCTTTGGAAGGAGATCTCCAAAGACGAGTACGACAACGGCTCAGAGGGCCAGGGCCTCAGGTAATAGAGACCGCAAACCGCGCCAAGCAAAATAGGGAGGGCACCGACTCACATGGTCGGTGCCCTCCCTTGTTCGTAAGTGGAATTCCACGGTCTCGCCTGAGCAGGCTCAAGATGATCTAGCCCGCCCGGGCGATTCGATGCCCGCGCGCCTACATCGGCGCGGCAGGAAAGATCACATGACTTAGGCGTTGAAGTCGACCTGGTCCATGATCTTCTTGAGCGCGTCGGCCGAGGCGTGGAGCTGCGCGCGCTCGTCGTCGTCGAGGGTGACCGGCACGCGGCAGGTCACGCCGTCGCGGCCGATGACCGTCGGCATGGAGATGGCGATGTCGGTGAGGCCGTACTCGCCCACCATGAGGGAGCTCACGGGCAGCACGGTCTGCTCGTCGCGCATGACGGCGGTGCAGATGCGCTTAACGGCCATGGCGACGCCGTAGTAGGTGGCGCGCTTCTTCTCGATGATGGTGTAGGCGGAGTTCTTGACGTCCTCGGCGATGCGCTTCTCGGCGGCCTCGTGCTCGAGGTGGCCGTGGAGCTCGCAGAAGGTGTTCAGCGGCACGCCGGCGACCTGGGCGCTCGACCAGGCGACGAACTCGGAGTCGCCGTGCTCGCCCATGACGTAGGCCTGGACGTCGCGCGGGTCGACCTCAACGTGGGCGCCGAGCATCTGCTTGAGGCGGCCGGTGTCGAGAACGGTGCCGGAGCCGATGACGTGGCCCTCGGGCAGGCCGCTCATCTTGATGGCGGCGTAGGTGAGCACGTCGACCGGGTTGGAGACGATGAGCAGGATGCCGTTGAAGCCGGACTCCCTGATCTGCGGAATGATGCTCTTGAAGATGCCGACGTTCTTGTTCACGAGGTCGAGGCGGGTCTCGCCGGGCTTCTGGGCGGCACCGGCGGTCACGACGATCATGGCGGCATCGGCGACGTCGGAGTAGTCGCCCGCGTAGATCTTCATGGGCTCGGCGAACGCCATGCCGTGAGCGATGTCGAGAGCCTCGCCCTCGGCGCGGTTCTTGTCGACGTCGATGAGGACCATCTCGGAGAACACGCCGCTCTGCATGAGGGCGAACGCCGAGGACGAACCCACGAAGCCGCAACCGACGACGGCAACCTTCTTCTCGTTGACCATAAGAGACTCCCTATCTCTGCTTGAGCGCGGGGGATTCCCGCACTGAATTACCTTCCCAATCAAACACGCTCATTATTGCGTATTTATGCGCAGAATTGCACGGTTATAAAAGATTCGACACCCTATCGGCAAAAACGCGCAGGCGAACGGTCGAACAGCGTCTCTACACAGGGTGAACGTTCACTAATCATACGACCGAACGACAATCGCCCGCACCGAAAAGCGCGGGTCACCTCGCAATTCCGCAAAGTCGCGATCCCCTCGCCGCAGATAACGGGCAAACCGGACACGGATGGCCGCAAACAGTGGGCATTCGAGCCAGGTTTGCGTCGCCCCGCCGCCTCATCCTTGGCCGCCCGTCACCGCGCAATGCAGAGCCGGCCCAAAGGCAGGCGACCACGGGCGCCCGCCACCGTGCGTTACAGAGCCGGCCCAAAGGCAGGCGGCCGCGGCCACCGCAACCTAACCGCAGATGCCCGCCGCGCGGATGGCGTCCACCGCCTGCACGATACCCTCCGGCGGCAGCACGAGCGCCATGCGCACGTAGCCCTCGCCCGAAGGCCCAAAGCTCGCGCCGGGCGTCACCACGACGCCGGCGCTCTCCATGAGCTCCTCGCAAAACGCCATGGAGTCGCCTCGCCCGCCCGGCAGCTTGGCCCACACGAACATGGATCCGTGCGCGTTCGGGCGCTCCCAGCCCAGGCTTTCGAGCCCATCGCAGAGGGCATCGCGGCGCTCCTGGTACTTGAGGCGCTGCTCCTCCACCGCGTCGAGCGGGCCGGTGAGACAGGCGATCGCGGCCTTTTGGATGGGCAGGAACATGCCGAAATCGATCTGGCTGCGCAGCTTGGAGAACGCCGCCACGACGT
>CAVDTO010000153.1:0-4685 GCA_963611895.1 bacterium | reverse complement strand
GAGGTATATTATGCCTGCCTTGCAGATGCTCGATAACCTTGTTCCCATCAGCGATTTCAGCCACGGTAAGGGTTCGGCTGCCTTTTCTAAGGTCGGAGACGATAATCCCGTCGTTGTTCTGAAACACAATAAGCCGGCATTCGTTATTGTGACGCCCGATGAATATCGGGAGGCAAAGCAGGCAGAAGAAGATCTTGCTTTGTTGACCCTCGCGCTCAAGCGCAACGCTTCGACGGGTTCTGATGCGTGCGTCTCGCTGCTTGACGCCATGAAGGAGCTGGGCGTGAGCCAGGATGAGCTCGACCAGATGGATGAGGTCGAGTTCGAATGACCGGGTACGAAGTCGTTCTTTATCCGGACGCCGTTAAGGACATCAAGCGCCTTGACGGTTCCCAGCGCAAGCTTGTCTTTAAGGCGATTGAGAAAATCAAGTCGAACCCGCTGCCGCAGAGCGAGGGAGGGTTCGGTAAGCCGCTCGGCAATAAAGCCGGTACTGACCTTACAGGCTTCATGAAGATCAAGCTGAGGGGAAGCGGGATACGGATCGTGTATCGCCTCGTTAGGCTCAAGGGAAAGATGGCGGTAATCGTCGTGGGCACGCGCGAGGATATGGATGCCTATCGAACCGCGCAAAAGAGGGCCGCTGACTTCGAAGCGTGGGTCGAAGATAATTTCTAGGGTTGCCAAACACCGCCTGAAAAGTGTGATTTGTAACAAAAACTCGGCCGACTTTTTGTAAAAAAGCGCACTTTTCAGGCGGAGTTTCTTGATTTGGCGCAAGAAAGTGAGCCGATTGTTGACCAAGCTGAGAGTCGTTGCATTCTGTTTTTGGTGATTGACCTGGACTTTTAGCATGCTTATGGAGCGAGGCCTGCGCTTGCCGCGACTCGATGTTGGAAGTGAAGCGCTGTCTTCGGCGGGTTCTCCTCTCAACGACCCGTTGAGGCCTCGCGTTGCGCGGGGGAGGGGCAACGAAGTGTTGATGCTTGCGCTCCCTTTGGCGCGGTGGGTGCCCGCTATTCTGAATCCAGCAATCAACGAGCCGCCAAACGGCGGTAACCGATAGAGAGGATTCAACCATGACCCGCACCGCCGATAACCTGTACTTTGCCCTCGCCGCCGCCGTTATCGCCGCAGCCTTCGCGCTGATCCTCGGCACCCCGATCACCTCGTATGCTGATACCGTCACCCAGACCGAGACTGCTGCGACCGAGACCGCGACCGACGCCAAGACCAAGAAAGAGGAGACCAAGGTTCACAGCAAGCTCGCTGAGAAGTACGCCGCCAAGCTCAAGGTCAAGGAGTCCACCAGCGATACCGATGGGAACGGCTTTAAGTTCTTTGACGAGGTCAAGTTCAACGAGCTCGACAAGAAGATGTTCTAAGCGGCTCGGATCCTTTAATTGTCCTTCTATCCTGCGCCGGCCGTGCCCCTTCGGCCCAAGCGCGATTGCAAGAGGCGCTCCTCGCGGGGCGCTTTTTGCGTTGGAGGGAGCTTGCGCGCAAAGTTTATGCGCGGATGCCCGTGCGAGCGCGGCCCTCTATACTGGGATATGTTTGACCGTCACATGCATTCGGCCGCGGCCGATTGAATTTGGAGGAACGCATGGCAGAGTCTGCAGAGAACGCGCCCGTCGTGGGCATCATCATGGGATCCAAGTCCGACATGCCCGTCATGGAGGGCTGCACGGCCGAGCTCGAGCGCCTCGGCGTGCCCTATGAGCTGGTCATCGCCAGCGCGCACCGCACGCCCGACAAGGTTCACGAGTGGGCCGAGACCGCAGCCGACCGCGGCATCCGCGTGATCGTGGCCGCCGCCGGCAAGGCCGCGCACCTCGGCGGCGTGGTGGCCGCCTTTACGCCGCTGCCCGTCATCGGCGTTCCCATGAAGACCTCCGACCTCGGCGGCCTCGACTCGCTGCTCTCCATGGTGCAGATGCCCTCCGGTGTGCCCGTGGCCTGCGTTGCCATCAACGGCGCCAAGAACGCTGCCATCTACGCCACGCAGATCCTGGGCGCGAGCGATCCCGTGTATCGCGAGAAGATCGTGGCCCTCAAGGCCGAGATGGCCGAGGCCTAAGCTCGGTTTGAGCTGCGCGGGCGAGAGTCCGCGGCTCACAAGAACATCCAGCGCAATAGAGACGCCGGTAAGGAGAACCAATGGCCGACTACAAGCCCAAGCGCTTTAAGAGCAACAGTGAGACGCCCTCGGGCGGCAGCTCCGCTTCGCATTTTGGCTCCGCAAAGAGCGAGGGCGGGTCGCGCTTCGCGTCTGCCGGCTCCGCTGGCAAGAACGTGAGCGGCGGGTCCAAGCCCGCCGGGGGCTCGCGTTTTGCCTCTTCCAAAAAGGGGAGTGTGCCTGCTTCGCGCGCGCTCAAGTCCGAGGGTGCTCAGCTGGGCAAACATGGCTCGTCTGCTGCGGCCACGGCCGGCTCGCACGCTAACGCCGGCTCGCACACCGCGTCGAGCGCGGCTGCCAAAAAGCCGGGCCACTTCTCGGCCGCAGGCTCCGGCTCGCGCGCCGCGGCTCACGGCTCTTCTCATGCCGCTAAGGTCGACGCGAACCGCGCGCAGGAGCGTGCCTCCAAGCTGCCCTCGTTCGGACGCCACGGCACCGCCGCTTCCGACGCTGCTAAGACCCAGGTAAAGCCCCTGGGTGGGCACAGCGCTGGCAGCGCCGCCAGCACTACCAGCCCCGCAAAGACCACCGTCACCCCGAGCTCCGCGCTCGCAGGCTCGCATGCCAAGGGCGCCTCTGCGGCTTCACCCAAGCCCGTCACGCCCTCGCGCGCCACGTCGGGCTCGTACCACACCGGCGACGCCAAAAAGGGCAAGGCCGGCCTGCTCGCCAAAAAGGGCTCCGGCGCCAACGACGCCAAAACCGGCAAGGGCTCCAAAGCCGAGCTCGGCAAGAACGGCAAGCCCAAAAAGGGCGCGCGCGACTGGATCTCGCGCATCCTGATCATCGTGGGCGTGGGCCTCATGCTCGCCGCGGCCGGCATCTTCATCCATGCGCAGATCGGCTACAAGCAGGCTACCGACACCTACGATGACCTCGCCAAATACGCCAAGGTCAAAGACACCGACGGCGAGAACATCCCCAATCCCGACTTCGATTCGCTCTCGGCCATCAACAAGGACATCGTGGGTTGGATCTACATTCCGGGCACCACGATCAACTACCCCGTGGTGCAGGGCACCGACAATGAGCACTACCTGCGCACGATGTTCGAGGGCACGTGGAACGCATCGGGCACGATCTTCATGGACATGGACGGCACCGCGCCCGGCATGGTCGACCAGCAGACCACGATCTACGGCCACCACATGGAGAACGGCGGCATGTTCAACCCGATCGCCGACACGGTCGATCAGAGCGCGTTCGACAACATCAAGAGCGTGTACTACATCACCAAGGACCACGTGTACAAGCTCAAGCCGCTGCTCACGCACGTTGTTGACGGTTCGTACACCGACGCGCGCACGCCCAACTTCACCGAGGACGGCACCTCGCTCACGAGCTACCTGCAGACCATGCTCAAAGACGCCGAGGCCAAGGCGAGCGACGCGAGCGATCGCGCGGCGAGCGCCGAGCAGGTGCTCACGCTCGTCACCTGCAAGCGCGACGTGCTGCAGAACGGCCGCGCAGCCATGATCTGCACGATCGAAAAGACGACTGACCGCTCGTAGGCGAGCTGGTCGGGGGCTGCGGGCTCATCAAGACGCAAGAACGCGGCGACCATCACCCCGATGGCCGCCGCGTTTTTTGTGCCGATGTGGAAAAGCTCGGTTGAGAGCATTAGAAAATACGAAACGCCCCGGTGAAACGCGCGGGGTTGTAGAACGAAGGCGCGGGATTTCGATTCTCTACATCGGCACATAAAGGTTGTCCGCTTGATGGACCGCAGGTTCGGCAACACACAAAAGCCGATTTACCAACTCAGGTGATGGGTCTGTGCTTTTTGATATCTGGTTGACGTATGCGTGGGCATAGAAGCCTGTCTGCTAATAAGGCGAGCGGCGCAGAGCGCATTGTCCGCAGGGCTTTTGTTCGGGCTCTTCGACCGGCGGTGCGTCCCGTCATTCAAACCGCTTCTGACCTGGGCGACTTTCGCGTTTGGCGCCATTTTACTTTCAGGTTTGGCGTTCGAGGAGAGCGCCGTCAGCAAAAAAGCCGCCTGAAAACGAGCAAAAAAGCCGCCTGAAACCGAGCAAAAAAGCCGCCTGAAATCGAGCAAAAAAGCCGCCTTGCGGGCCAATAATCTTGAAAAGTGCCGAAATCGGGCTTCCAATAATCTTGAAAAGTTGGGAATTTGCCCGTTTGACAATCGCGAAAAGTGCCGATTCCGCAGGTAGATGGTGTCGGTCGTTCGTGAGAGCAAAGTTGCTTAGCGCGTCGCTCCCGTAAAACACGTAACGAGAGCCCCGTAAAATGCCGAATGAAAACCCCGTAAAACATCGAATGAGATTCACGTATTTTACGAAATGAGCAACAAAAGCCCAGGTAGATTGCGTGCTGATTAAGGGTTGTAGAAGCCTTGCGCTCGGGTGGTTTTGCGCACCGCTGAGACGACCGTCTGCACGGCTGCTCGGTGTTACCGGCTCACGCTCACATGACTCTGGCTGCGTCACTGAAGCCCAGGTTCGGCCGCCTGAACGCTCCACTCCGCCCTTCTGCTGGAGCT
>CAVDTO010000152.1:0-4698 GCA_963611895.1 bacterium | reverse complement strand
GTGCGTGGAGACCACGGCGCTCTTGGGATCGACCATGCGCTCCCAGGCGCGCTTGAACGCGCGGGAATCGACGTCCTCGCCGTTGTGGAATCGAGCCTCGCGCAGTTTGAAGGTGAACTCCGTGGCCTCATCGTTGGCAGCGTAGCTCGCGGCCGCGTAGGGTTTGAGTGCGCCGTCGGAAAAATCAAATGCCGTGAGCGGACTGAAAAGCTGCGAGGCGACGAGCGCGCTCGAGGAATCGGTAGCGTTATACGGATCGATGCACGTGGGAGCGGTGATACCCACCGCGAGAGAGGTCGCGTCGATCTCGCCCGAGGCCGTTGCCGTGCCCGACGTGCTCGCGCTGCACCCCGAAAGCAGCGCAAGAGCGCTCGCGGCAAATACACCTTGCACGAACTCGCGCCGACCGAGAACGATCCCGTTGGTGCCCGACTCCGTCATGGCAGGTCCTTTCGCTCCAAAGCCGCGGGCTCGGCGCCCGGCGGCAGGCCTCGTAAATAAAAAAGTCCCTCGCTCAGCTCTAGACGCTGCGCAGAGGGACCATGCGATTCAAATTGAGCGCGCAACGCGCGGTTTAGTAACCGACGACGCCCTGCGGGAAGAAGAACATGCAGAGAACGACGCAAGCCGCAAAGACGACCGCCATGATGACGGTGAGCTTGTCGAGGTTCTGCTCCATGACGCCCGTAGCGGAGCTCGAGTTATAAAGCGAGCTGGCGATCATGTCGGAAACACCGGTGCCCTTGCCGGAATGCATGAGAACGAGAACGATGAGCGCGACCGTCGAGAAAGCCCAAACGGCGAAGAGCGCGATCTGAAGAGGACCCACGAGAACTCCCTTTCGTACAAACAGTAACTTGGAGATAGTAGCACAGTCGCGCAGCGCTCCCCCGCATCAGCGAAGAGCCACCACAAACGAAGGGCCGCCGCCGGAATCAGATCCCAGCAGCGGCCCTTGCCATAACCCCGGCAGATGCCGTGGCCTTTGGACGTATGTCCTTGCCTACTCCTCGGTGGCGAGCACGCGGCCCGTCATCTCGGGGGAAGGCTCGAGCCCGGCCATGGTGAGCATGGTGGGCGCGATGTCGGACAGGCGTCCGTCCTCGATACCCGTGAGCTTGGCCTTGTCGGACACGATGATGAACGGCACGCGGTTGGTGGTGTGCGCCGTGAAGGGATGCTTCTCGCCCTCGGCATCGACGTCGAACATGTGGTCGGCGTTGCCGTGGTCGGCGGTGATGAGAGCGAAGCCGCCATTGCCGAGAATCGCCGGAACGACCTTGGAGAGAGCCTCGTCGGTGGCCTCGACCGCCTTGACGGCAGCCTCGAACACGCCGGTATGACCGACCATGTCGCAGTTGGCGAAGTTCACGATGTAGAAATCGGCGCGGTCCTCGTTGATGGCCGCGACGAGCTTCTCGGTGACCTCGGGAGCGCTCATCTCGGGCTTGAGATCGTAGGTAGCGACCTTGGGCGACGCGACGAGCACGCGCTCCTCGCCCTCCTTGGGCTCCTCGATGCCGCCGTTCATGAAGAACGTCACGTGGGCGTACTTCTCGGTCTCGGCGGTGTGGAGCTGCTTGAGGCCGTTCTGGGCGATGACGTCGGCGAGCACGTTCTCGGGGAAGGTCTTGGGGAAGGCCACCTCGACGTCGAACGTGGGGTCGTACTCGGTCATGGTCACGAAGTGCGAGAGAGCGATCTGCTCGCGCTCGAAGCCGTCGAACTTGGCGTCGGAGAACACGCGGGTCATCTGACGGGCGCGGTCCGGACGGAAGTTGAAGAAGATGACCGCGTCGCCGGCATGCACGCCCTCGTTGTGGCAGGCAAACGGCTCGACGAACTCGTCGCCGCGCGCGTCCTTCTCGTAGTAGGCCTTGATGCCCTCGACCGGGCAGGCGTCCGCGTCGGAGGCGTTGACGATAACGTCGTAGGCGCGCTGGATGCGCTCCCAGCGGTTATCGCGGTCCATGGCCCAGTAGCGGCCCGACACGGTGGCGACGCGGGCGTCGACACCGGTCTTCTCGCCGAGGTCCTTGAGGAAGTCGCAGAACTCGGACATGTAGCCGGCACCGGACTGCGGGTCGACGTCGCGGCCGTCCATGAAGGCGTGCACGCGCACGGTCTTGACGCCGCGCTCGGCGGCCATCTTGACGAGGGCCTCCACATGATTCATGTGGGAGTGCACGCCGCCCGGGCTCATGAGGCCCATGAGGTGGAGGGTCTTGCCCTCGGCCTTGACGTCGTCCATGGCGCGAACGAAGACCACGTTCTCGGCGATGGAGCCGTCCTTGATGGCGTTGTTGATGCGCGAGAGCTCCTGGAACACGATGCGACCGGCACCGATGTTGAGGTGACCGACCTCGGAGTTGCCCATCTGGCCATCGGGAAGGCCGACGTCCTCACCCGACGCACCGAGCGTGGTGTGCGGGTAGTTGGCGTACAGGCTATCGAGGAAGGGCGTGTTGGCGGCCGCAACAGCGTTGTCGCTGCCCTCGGGAGCCAGGCCGCACCCGTCCATGATGATGAGGATTGCAGGAAGATGACGTGCCATGAGGGCTACTCGCCTGCCTTGACGACCATGGAGGAGAAGTCCGCGGCCTTGAGCGAGGCGCCGCCCACGAGGGCGCCGTCAACGTCGGGCTTGGCAACGAGCTCGGCGATGTTGCCGGGCTTGGCGGAGCCGCCGTAGAGGACGCGGATGCCGTCGGCGAGCTCGGCGCCGAAGATCTCCTTGAGGGTCTCGCGCACGGCGCCGCAGACCTCCTGGGCGTCGTCGGAAGTAGCGGTCTTGCCGGTGCCGATGGCCCAGATGGGCTCATAGGCGACGACGAGCTGCGAGGGGTCGGTGATCTCGAGGCCCTCGAGACCGGCCTTCACCTGGTTGCAGACGTGCTCCACATAGGTGCCCGCCTCGCGGACCTCCTCGGGCTCGCCGCAGCAGAAGACGGGAACGAGGCCGGAGGCAACGAGCGCCTTGGCCTTCTTATTCTGGTCCTCGTCGGTCTCATGGAAGTAGTCGCGGCGCTCGGAGTGGCCGATGATGCAGTAGGTGCAGCCGGCCGACTTGAGCATGTCGCAGGAGGACTCGCCGGTGTAGGCGCCGGAAGCCTCCCAGTAGACGTTCTGGGCGCCAAGGGCGATGGGGGCATCGGCGATCTTGGCGGCGACGGTGGTGAGGTCGATGGTCGGCGGGCACACGAGGACCTCGACGCCCTCGGGCACGGTCGGCAGTGCCTCGGCGAGCTCGCCGGCGAGCGTGGCGGCGGCCGCCACGTCGTTGTTCATCTTCCAGTTACCGGCGATGAGAAGGGTGCGGTTACTCGGCATCGTTCAGAGCCTCCACTCCAGGAAGGGCCTTACCCTCGACGAGCTCCATGGAAGCGCCACCGCCGGTGGAGATCCAGCTCATCTTGTCGGCCAGATTGAACTTGTTGACGGCCGCGACGGAATCGCCGCCACCGATGATGGACGTGCACTCGGCCTCGGCGACAGCCTCGGCGACGGCCTGGGTGCCGTGAGCGAAGTTATCGAACTCGAAGACGCCCATGGGGCCGTTCCAGAACACGGTCTTGGCGCCCTTGATGGCCTCGGCGTAGAGAGCCTCGGTCTTGGGGCCGATGTCCATGCCCATGCGGTCCTCGGGGATGGCGTCGGAGGCGACGATCTCGCCCTCGGCGTCCTCGCCGAAGTGGTCGGCAACGACGTTGTCGATCGGGAGAAGGATCTTGACGCCCTTGTCCTCGGCCTTCTTGAGCATCTCGGCCGCGCGCTCGATCCAGTCCTCTTCCTTGAGGGAGGTGCCGACGGTCTTGTAGCCCTTGGCGAGGAAGAAGGTGTAGGCCATACCGCCACCGATGATCAGGGTGTCGGCGGAGTCGATAAGGTGATCGAGGACGCCGATCTTAGAGGAGACCTTGGAGCCGCCGACGATGGCGACGAAGGGGCGCTCCGGCTCGGCGAAGATGCCGGTGAGGGTGTCGACCTCCTTCTCGAGGAGGAAGCCGGCCACGGCGGGCAGGTAGGCGGCAGGGCCCACGACGGAACCCTGGGCGCGGTGAGCGGTGCCGAAGGCGTCGAGCACGAAGACGTCGCCGTAGGAAGCGAGGGTCTTGGCGATCTCGGGGTCGTTCTTCTTCTCGCGCTTGTCGAAGCGGACGTTCTCGAGCACGAGGACCTCGCCGGCGGCGAGGGCGTCGACGGCGGCCTTGGCCTCGTCACCGTAGGTGTCGGCGACGAACTTGACGTTGAGGCCGCTCATCTCGGCGAGCTTCTTGGCGACCGGCTCGAGGGAGAGCTCGGGCTGGAAGCCGGTGCCCTCGGGACGACCGAGGTGGCTCATGAGGATGACCTTGGCGTTGTGCTCGACCAGGTACTTGATGGTCGGGAGAGCAGCGGAGATGCGGGTGGTGTCGCCCACGACGCCGTCCTTGATGGGGACGTTGAAGTCGACACGGCAAAGGACGCGCTTGCCGTCGACGTCGATGTCACGGACGGTCTTCTTGGTAAAGGCCATGTTCTACCTTTCTTACATGCGCCGGACGCGCCGGCGCTCTTCCTATAAAAAGGGCGCGACCATAAGGGTATGAGCCCTTGCGGCCGCGCCCTTCCTTAGACGCTCAACGAGCTAGTGCGAATGCTTGAACTTAAGCAACGAACTTCTCGAAGTACTTGATGGTGCGGACCATCTGGGAGGTG
>CAVDTO010000151.1:0-4723 GCA_963611895.1 bacterium | reverse complement strand
CCTGGTAGGTGCAGACGAGGTAGAGCAGGTAGACGCCCATGACGAGCCCCGCCGCCCCCGCGAGCACCATCGGATCGACGCCCGCAAACGAGAGCGCGCTTGCGTACACGACGCCGACCGTGAAGGCCGCGTGGCAGAGCGCGACCACGAGCGGCGCCGCGAAGTAGGCCGCCATCTGCGAGCGCAGGCTTGCCAGCAGCGCGCGCCGGTCGCAGCCGAGCCGGGCGAGCATCCGATAGCGCCCGATGCTCTCGGCAACCTCGGAGAGCTGCTGCACCGAAAGCACGGCCGCGGTCGTCACGAGGAAAACGAAGCTGATGTAGAGACCCAGGTACGTGATGGCGAGCTTCAACGCCAGGGTGTCGCTGCGGATCGTCTCGGGGTCTAACGCGGACGAATAGGGCCAGACGGACCCGCTTTCTCTCGCCTGCTCGCATTCCTCTCCGAGCTGCGCGGTGGCCTCGGCCTGCGAAAGCCCGTCGCGGTACATGACGTCCACGGTGCAGCTGCTCGGGCACAGGCCCTCTGCGCGCGCCGCTCGCGCAATACCATCAGGCACGACGAGGACGGCGGTCGAGTAGACGATCTCATCGTCTATGAGCTGCGTCGAAACGAGCGCGCCGGAAGCCCTGAGGTGCGCGCCCAACATGTCGATGCCCTTCTCGCTCGAGGCGAGCGCTTCGGAAAACGCGGCAAGGCTGTCCACGTTGTTGCAGACGGCGTACTCGTCGTCTGCCAGACCGATCTCCTGCGCGCCGATGAGGCGGGCGACCCCGTTGTACTGCGAGACGCTCACGAACTGCACGGGGTTGTTCGCGAAGGAGGCATCGATGCTGGAGCCTGGCGAGATGCCGAGGGTCTTCTCGAGTTCGCTGTAGGTCATGTGCTCGGCGTTCCAATGGTCGATCTGGGCGCCGGTTTTTACGAGCTCGCTCCAGCTGGGGCAGTTCTCCTTCATCCAGGCAAGGGAGTCGCCGTCGTTTTCTTGATAGACTTCGCTGCTTGAGGAGTCCTCGGACGTGGCGAAGCCGATGAACGAGGCATCGTACGGGGCAGACTCGCTCATGTCGCCCGAGTAGAGGCTCGCAAGGCCGGAGCCGCAGGCGAACGTGGCGATGGCGATGAAGAGCAGCACGCATACGGTCCACAGCGAGACGAAGGCGGTGTTCGCCTTGTGGGCGACCTGGCGCACCGTGAACATGCGCAAGCCCCGCAGGTAAACGCTGTCGGAGCGCGAGAGCACGAGGACGACGAAGCCCGAGCCCGACCAGAACAGGAGGAGGGTGCCTGCGAGCATGAGGGCCATGGCTCGGAGGAACTCGTCGCTCGCGAAGTTCATGTCGAATGCGGCGAGCGTGCGGTAGGCAAGGGCGAGAATCGCTATGGCCAGCGCGAACCCGACCACGCAGAAGACGGGACGGCGCAGCGCCATGCGCTCGCCTGCCGAGCGGGAATTGAGCAGGGTGATGATTCGGCAGCGGCCGATCTGCAGCGCATTGAAGGCGGCGGTGACCAGGAAGATCGCCGCGAAGGTAGCCAGCGTGGCTGCGGCCGAGCCCACGCTGAAGATGATCTGGTAGTTGGCGATGCTCATCTTGAGCAGCGCGGCCGCCGCGAACGAGAGCCCCTGGCTCACGCCGATGCCCAGGGCGAGCCCGCAGGCGAGCGAGATGGCGCCGACCGAGAGCGTCTCCATGAGGACGACGGCGCAGACCTGCGGCACCGTCATGCCGAGCAGGAGATAGGTGCCGAACTCGTGCTTCCTAGCGCGCACGACGAAGCGGTTGGCGTACAGGACGAGCAGCCCCAGTACCACGGCCACGACCACGCTGAGCATGGAGATGAGATGCGAGACGAGGCCGAAGACGTCGACGCCGCCGCTGGCCAGCACCTCTTCGCCGATCTCCTTGGCCTCGAAGAGCGCAGACGAGTCGCCGACGGCGTTGAAGGCGTAGAAAACGGCGACGCCCAGGACGAGCGTGACGAAATAGATGGCGTATTCGCGCGCGCTGCGGCGCACGTTGCGCAAGGCGAGCTTCACAAGCATGGCAGCCTCCTAACGCGCGGGGCGGGGCGCAACCGAGCCGGCGCGGCCGCCGAGAAACGCCTGGACCTCGAGGATGCGCGTGTAGAAGTCTTCACGCGAGCCGCTGCCGCGTCGCACCTCGCTGAAGAGCTTGCCGTCCTTGATGAAGAGCACGCGCTCCGAATGCGAGGCGGCGAAGGCGTCGTGCGTGACCATGACGATGGTGCTTCCGAGCTTTTCGTTGAGGACTTCGAGGGTCTCGAGCAGGACCGCGGTGTTGCGGGAGTCGAGCGCGCCCGTTGGCTCGTCGGCGAGCACGAGCCTGGGGTCGCCGACGATGGCTCGTGCGGCGGCCACGCGCTGGCGCTGGCCGCCCGACATCTGGTTGGGGTGCTTGTCCAGCACGTCCTCGACGCCGAGGAGCTTTGAGACGCGGCCGACCTTCTCGCGGACTTGGCCTGCGGATACGCCCTTGATGGTGAGAGCGAGAGCGATGTTCTCGAACCCTGTGAGGGTATCGAGCAGGTTGGCGTCCTGGAAGATGAAGCCCAGGCTCTCGCGGCGGAAGCGGGAAAGCTCGCGACCGCGCAGCTTGGTGATATCGCGTCCATTGAGGACGATATGCCCGCCGCTGACCTGGTCGATCGTCGAGATGCAGTTGAGCAGCGTGCTCTTGCCGGAGCCCGAAGGCCCCATGACGGCCACGAACTCGCCGGCCTCGATGGCGAAGCTCACGCCCGCGAGGGCATGCGTCACGGCCCCGCGCGAGCCGTAGGCCTTCTCGACGTCGGTCACGCGCAGAAGCGCGCCGCCCTGCGCGTCGGCGGGTGCGGGCGCTGCAAGGGGATTGATGCGAACAGCATTCATGCTCGGGTCCTTTCGTTGCAGTGGATGTTGTCCCCATCGTCCAGCTTTCGCGCGCCATCATCCATCGATTCGCCTTACCCGAACCTTACGTTTGCGTAAGGTTCGCCGTCGGTTCCGCCTGCGCAGGCGAGCCAGGCAGAACCGCTGCGGCCCGCTTCGCGGAGGCAAGCTCCAAACGCCGCCGATCCTGCGGAAAACCGATGCTGATCGCGGTGCCCGCTCCTTCCTCGCTTTCGAGCTCGATGCCGAGCCCCAGGTCGCGGCAGGCGCAGGCCACCAGGTAGAGGCCCATGCCTGTGGCGGGGTGGTGCGTGCGTCCGGCCTTCCCCGTGAAGCCGCGCTCGAACACGCGCGGCGCATCGGCGGCGGGGATACCGTCGCCGTCGTCTGAAACGCGCAGCCAAGTGCAGCCGTCTGCGGTGTTCGCATCGCCGATCTCCAGTGAGAACGCTATGCGTTGCGCGCCGTACTTGATGGAGTTGTCCATGATCTGGCCCAGGATGAACACCAGCCACTTCTCGTCGGTAAGGACGCTTGCCTGCTCATCGATTTCAACTTGGGGTGCAATCCCTGCGCGGATCATGCGTCGCGCCTGCTTGCGCACGGCGGCGTTGACGACGTCGATGAGCTTGACCTCGCGGATAAGGTAGTCGTTGCTCACGGTTTGGGCGCGAGAGCAGTACAGGGCCTGCTCGATCTGCGCCTCGATGCGCGCGAGCTCGGCCCGCGCGGAATCGGCATTGGCGCCGTGCAGCGGGGCAAGCTCGAGTTGCAGCGCGGCCACGGCCGCCTTGGCTTGGTGCACCCAGAGCTCGGTGTAGCGCCGATGGGCGCTCGCATCGTCGCGAATGGCGTTGACCTCGTCGGTGGCGGCGGCGCCCTGCGCCTGCAACGCTTCGCAAGCGAGCCGGGCTTCGAGCGTGCGGGCTTCGCAGAGGAGCGACGAGACGAAGCGCGCGGAGGCGGGGTCGTCCGAGAAATCGGCGAGTTGGCGCCAGAAGCGCGCGTCGCGGTGATAGGCGACCAAGAGCGCGGCGGCGAGGCCTGCAAGCAGCAGGACGGTCACAAGCGCGATGGTCCCCGTTGTCGCTTGCGTCACGGCGAGCACGAACGCCACGGCCCCGATGCAGAGAAGGGCGACGGCGGCCAGCGGGGCGCGGTCGCGGGCGAAGGCCGGGAAGCTCCATCTTGGCCCGCTCATGGGCGCACCAAGTAGCCTTGTCCGCGCCTGGTCTCGACAAAGCCGCCCGGCACGCCGATTTTCTCGAGGCTGCGGCGCAGGCGGTTGACGTTCACCGTGAGCGTGTTGTCGTCCACGAAGGAGTCGGTCTGCCAAAGCTCTTCCATGAGCTCGGCGCGCGTGATGACCTCGCCCGCGCTTTGCATGAGCACATGAAGGATGCGCAGCTCGTTGCGCGTGAGCTCGCAGGCTTCGTTCCCAAACGAAACCTCGCCGCGCGAAGGGTCAAGCGAGACGCCGCCGACTTCGAGGGCTTTCGAGGTCGCAGCTTCCGCGCCCTGCCTGCGCGCAAGCGCCCGCTCGATGCGGGCAAGCAGCGCGGCGGGGCGGTAAGGCTTGGTCACGTAATCGTCGGCTCCCACATCAAGGCTCAGGACCTCGTCGAACTCGCTGTCGGAGGACGTGACCACGATCACGGGGACGTCGCTATCGCGACGGATGTCGCGGCAGATTTGGTGCCCGAAGGCGCCGGGAAGCGAGAGGTCGAGCAGGACGCAGTCGGCGCCGGCCGCCAGCGCCTCATCTGCGGCATCGGGAAACGATTCGCAGCAGACGCATTCAAGGCCGTGCAGATCGAGCAGGCGCACGAG
>CAVDTO010000150.1:0-4763 GCA_963611895.1 bacterium | reverse complement strand
GTGCTGCCCGCCGACAAGGAGCGCCACGTGCGCGAGCTGCAGGCCGCGGGCAAGCGCGTGGCCATGGTGGGCGACGGCATCAACGACTCCCCCGCCCTCGCGCGCGCCGACGTGGGGCTCGCCATCGGCACTGGCGCCGACATCGCCAAGGAGGGCGCCGACGTGGTTCTCATGCGGAGCGACCTCATGGACGTCGCACGCGCCGTCGAGCTCTCGCGCGCGACCATCCGCAACATCAAGCAGGATCTCTTCTGGGCGCTCTTCTACAACGCCTGCGGCATCCCGCTGGCGGCCGGCGTGCTCTACCCGCTCACGGGCTGGCAGCTCTCGCCCATGTTCGGCGCCGCGGCCATGAGCCTCTCGAGCGTGTGCGTGGTCACGAACGCCCTGCGCCTGCGCCGCTTTAAGCCCAAGGTGGGCGCCACCAGCTAAGGCGTTGCCGCCTAAGGCGCCCCATCTCAGCATCTCGCTGCCGCCCGCTCCCGCGCGAACGCAGGAACGGGTATGCGTGATATACACTGGTAAACCTGCAACGAAAGGAACCCACCATGCAGAAGACCATCAAGACCTCGGGCCTCATGTGCGGCCACTGCGACGCCACCGTCGAGACCGCCCTCCTGAACGTCCCCGGCGTGACCGAGGCCGACGCCGACCACGAGACCCAGACCGTCACCGTGGAGTGCGCGGACACCGTGGCCGATGCCGACCTGCTCGCCGCCGTGGAGAACGCCGGCGAGAACTTCCACGCCCTGAGCATCGAGTAGCGGAGCTCGCCGCTCGCACGTGGGTCGCTCAGCTGCACCGGCGCACAGACGTGCTCCACACAAGCTCGCTCGGCTGCACCGGTGCGTGAATACGTTGCCAGTCAGCTTGTTCGTGCGTTAAAGCGGCTACGTCCTAAACTGCTCCCGCGCGGTTGCAAGTTTTCAAGCTCGTGCCTAAGCGAAAACCCGACCCATCCTCGCGCACGCAACTACGTAGCCGAATTCACCCAAACTCGTTCCGCTCCACGCCCAACTGCACCCGCACGGACACGCTTTTCTACGCACCCCTACCCACCCCGTCCCAAAGGAGCCGCCCTATGATGGCCGATCACGACAAGGTAGCCCGCATGCTCAAGACCGCGCGCGGCCAGATCGACGGCATCCTCAAGATGGTCGACGACGACCGCTACTGCATCGACATCTCCACGCAGCTCATGGCCACGCAGGCGCTCATCGCGCGCATCAACGCCGACGTGCTCAAGGCCCATGTTGAGGGCTGCGTCAAAACCGCCGCCGAGTCCAACGACGAGCAGCTCAAGGCCGAGCGCCTCGCCGAAGTCGGTCGCGTGATCGAGAAGCTCTCCAAGTAGATGCCGTGGAGCGCGAATCCCCGCGAGCCCGCTGGGTACAAGCGCTTGGTCTAACCCGCAACGACAGGACGCAGAATGAACGATTTCATGAAAGACCGCCACGGTGCCGACGAGCTCACGATCACGCTGGGCCTTTTGGGCGTGATCATCGCGCTCATCGGAAGCCTGCTCAGTGCAAAGGCGCTCAGCTGGATCTCCGTGTTCGTGATCGTCGTCGGAATCCTCCGCGCCCTCTCCAAAAATGAGGCCGCTCGCAGCAAGGAGAACCGCGCCTTCTGCGATTTTGCCGCCAAGGTGCCCGGCCTCAACAAACTCGTGGCCGGTATGGGCGGCTCGAACCCTGGCGCCTACGGCTCGCGCCCCCAAGGCACTACCGCCGAAGACCTCAAGCGCGCCAAGAACACCGCCAAGACCATGTGGAAGAAGCGCAAGACGCACGCCTTCCTCAAGTGCCCCACCTGCGGCCAGATGCTCTCGGTCCCCAAAGGCAAGGGCCGCATCCGCGTGACCTGCCCCAAGTGCCACACCAAGGTCGAGACCAAGTCGTAAAGGGTACGGCCGCGCACGCGTAAGACGCCACCTGCTATGGCGTCCTCAAGTCGTTGCCAAATCGCTCGTGCACAAAAGAAGCCGCCACCCCATTGCTGGGACGGCGGCTTAAAGCAGGCAAGGATATCGCGCAAGCGCAGCGACTACAGCTCGAGCGCCTCGGCTACCTCGGCCACGCAGGCGAGCGCGTCGGCCATGGAGGTCACCACGAGCGAGGAGCCGTTGCGGGCGTCGCCCGCCACATAGACAGGGGCGTCACCCTCGGCAGCAGCCGTGCGCACGGCAAGGTGCGCAGCCGGCGCCGCCATCTTGGGCAGCGGACGGCCGGTCTCGGCAACGTCAACGTTGAGCGCGTCGAACACGGTCTTCTCGGGGCCGGTGAAGCCGCAGGCGATGAGCACCAGCTCGGCCGGCATCTCGCGCTCGGTCTCCATCTTGCGCTCGGGCTTGCCGGCGCTCCAATCGAGATCCACGACCTTGATCGCGCGCGCGGCTCCCGCCTTGTCGGTGAGCACCTCGAGCGTGTCGACGGCCCACTCGCGCATCTCGCCGCCCATGGCCTCGATCGCCTCGAGCTGGCCGTAGTCGGTCTTCTTGACGTTGGGCCACTGCGGCCACGGGTTGCTCGCGGCGCGCTCGTCGGGCGCAGCGGGCATGAACTCCAGCTGGCGCACGCTCGCGGCGCCCTGGCGCACGGCGGTGCCCACGCAGTCGTTGCCCGTGTCGCCGCCGCCGATGACCACCACGTGCTTGCCCGCGGCAGAGATCTTGGGAGCACCGTCGCCGAGCACCGAGCGGGTGGAGTCGGTGAGGTAGTCCACGGCGAAGACGACGCCCTCGGCATCGACGTTCTTGGCGGCAAGCCCGCGGGCCGCGCGGGCGCCGGCGGCCACGACCACGGCGTCGAACCCGTTGAGCTCGGTTGCCACGGCGGCATCGGTGGCGTCGGCGTTCAGGCGGAACTCGATGCCGAGCTCCTCCATGAGCTCAACGCGGCGCGTGACCACGGACTTCTCGAGCTTCATGTTGGGGATGCCGTACATGAGCAGGCCGCCCGGGCGGTCGTCGCGCTCGAACACGGTGACCTTGGCGCCGCAGCGCGCGAGCTCCCAGGCCGCCACGAGGCCGGCCGGGCCGGAGCCCACCACGGCTACCGTGGGCGCACCATCGGCGGCGGGCTCAAAGCGGCGCGGGCCGCCGTTCGCCCACTCGTGGTCGGAGATGGCGCGCTCGTTGTCGTGGATGGTCTCGGGCTGGCCGTCGACCGAGCCGAGGTTGCACGCGGCCTCGCAGAGCGCGGGGCACACGCGGCTCGTGAACTCCGGCATGGGCGAGGTGAGCGAGAGGCGCGCGGCGGCCTCGTCCCAGCGCCCGCGGTACACGAGCTCGTTCCACTCGGGAATCAGGTTGTGCAGCGGGCAGCCGCTCGGGCGGGCCTTGCCAAAGCTCCCGCCGTTCTGGCAGAAGGCCACGCCGCACATCATGCAGCGGCTCGCCTGCGCGCGGCGGGCGTCGTCGCCGAGCTCGACGTAGAGCGGGTCGAAGTCGCGGCTGCGCTCCGCTACCGGGCGCAGCTCGTGGGTCTGGCGGTCGATGTTCAGGAATGCACCTGGCTTACCCATGGCTCTTAGGCCTCCTTCTTGGTAGCGGCGGCAGGGGCGGCAGCGGCGCCGGTCACGGCGGCAAAGGCGATCTCTTGCGCCTCGGCGCGCGTCTTGCCGGCGGCCTCGGCCTCGGCAACGATCTTGAGCACGCGCTCGTACTCGGTGGGGATCACCTTGACGAAGAAGCGCTTCATGTCCTCAAAGCTGTAGAGCAGCTTGATGCCGCGCGGGCTCTGTGTGTAGCCCACGTGCTCCTCGATGAGCGCGCGGATCTGGGCGAACTCCTCCTCGGTGGGCTCCACGAGCTTGACCGAGTCGGCGTTGACGCGCTCGGGGAGCGTGCCGTACTGGTCGAACACGTAGGCCACGCCGCCGGTCATGCCGGCCGCGAAGTTCTGCCCGACCTCGCCCAGGATGAGCGCGAGGCCACCCGTCATGTACTCGCAGCCGTGGTTGCCCACGCCCTCCACCACGACGGTGGCACCGGAGTTGCGCACGGCAAAGCGCTGGCCGGCGAGGCCGTTCACGAAACCGCGGCCGCTCGTGGCGCCAAAGAACGCCACGTTGCCGATGATGATGTTCTCGTCGAACTTATAGGTGGCGCGGGGGTTGGGGCGCACCGAGACGATGCCGCCCGAGAGGCCCTTGCCAAAGTAGTCGTTGCCGTCGCCGCAGACGTTGAGCGTCACGCCGCTCGGCAAAAAGGCGCCGAAGCTCTGGCCGGCCGAGCCGTCGCAGTCGATGACGATCGAGCCGTCGGGCAGGCCCTCAGGGTGCGCCGCGGTGACCTCGTGGCCGAGCATGGTGCCCACGCAGCGGTTGACGTTGGCGATGTCGGCGCGGAAGCGGATCGGCTGCAGATGGGCGCGCGCGTCGGCCGTGAACGGCACGAAGAGCGTGGAGTCGAGCGTCTTGGAGAGCTCGGAGTCCGCGGCCATCTCGGGCAGGTGGTGGCGACCGTCTGCACCGGGGATGTGCGCGCCGAACTCGCAGACGCCGTTCGCCAGCACGGGCGAGAGGTCGAGCAGGTTGGCCTTCCAGTTGCCCGGGACCTCGACCTGGCGCAGGCACTCGGGGTGGCCGACCATCTCGTCGACGGTGCGGAAGCCCAGGCGCGCCATGATCTCGCGCAGCTCGCGGGCCACGAAGGTCATGAAGTTGACCACGTGCTCGGGCTTGCCGGCGAAGCGGCCGCGCAGCTTGCAGTTCTGCGTTGCGATGCCGGCCGGGCAGGTGTCCTGCTGGCAGTCGCGCTG
>CAVDTO010000149.1:0-4818 GCA_963611895.1 bacterium | reverse complement strand
CGCCTGCAGGCCGCGGCCGCTTCCCGTGTTCGATCCATTCGATTGAGAGGTCCCCATGGACAACTTCTCCTTCAAGCTGCCGACGCGCTTCGTGTTCGGCCGCGGCGCCGAGGCCGAGACGGGCCGCCTCGTCGCCCACTACGGCGGCACCAAGGTGCTCGTGCTCTACGGCGGCGGCTCGGTCAGGCGCTCGGGCCTGCTCAAACGCGTGCTCGCCTCGCTCGACCGGGCGCTGCTCGACTACGTGCAGCTCGGCGGCGTGCAGCCGAACCCCCGCGCGAGCCTCGTCTACGAGGGCATCTCGCTCGTGGCCGACGAGAAGGTCGACTTCATCCTGGCCGTGGGCGGCGGCAGCGTCATCGACACCGCCAAGGCCATCGCTGCGGGCGCCTGCTACCCGGGCGACTTCTGGGACTTCTACGGGGGCGACCGCGAGCCCGAGAAGGCGCTGCCGCTCGGCTGTGTGCTCACCATCGCGGCCTCGGGCTCGGAGGCCTCGCCCGACTCGGTGATCACCCAGGACGAGACCATGCTCAAGCGCGAGACCTCGGCAGACGTACTCTTGCCCACGTTCTCGGTGCTCAACCCTGAGCTCACCGAGACCCTGCCGCCCCATCAGACCGCGGCGGGCATCGTCGACATGTACTCGCACCTGCTCGAGCGCTATCTCACGAACACGCGCGACGTCGAGGTCACCGATCGCATGATCGAGGGCCTCATGCTCGCGATCATCGACCAGTCGGCGCTCGTCATGCGCGACCCGTCCGACTACCAGGCCCGCGCGAACCTCATGTGGGCGGCCACCATGGCTCACAACAACATGGCGGGCGTGGGCCGCTCGCAGGATTGGGCGAGCCACGAGATCGAGTACGCGCTCTCGTCGCGCTACGGAGTGAGCCACGGCGCCGGCCTGGCTGTGACCATGCCAGCCGTCATGCGGGCCACGCTCGAGCACGACGTGCCGCGCTTCGCCCGCCTGGCGCGCAACGTCTGGGGCGTGGGGGAGGAGAACGACTACGACGCCGCTGTCGCCGGCATCGAGGCTCAGCTCGCCTGGACGCGCGGCCTCGGGATGCCCGCCACCCTCGAGGAGATCGGCGGTTCCGCGGGCGACATCCCAGAGCTCGCGCACGAGACCTGCTGGTCGGGCGGGCGCTCGGGCAAGGTGGGCGGCTTCTGCCCGCTCGACGAGGACGCCGTGCGCCACGTGTTCCAGCTCATGCTGTAGGGCGCCGCACGGCGCGTTCAGAAGCCCTTTTCCCGGCTCGCGCGCGTCTGTTCGTCCATATCCGTGAATTTTTGGCATCGGCGGTGCCGTCCTTTGCGCACCGGGCCCTGCCGCGTGGGCTATCATAGGGACCGTCTGAATACTTGTGCGGGCATAGGGAGACGAGCCCGCCGGCAGAGGAGGATTTCATGGCAAACGTTCCTGCACCCATCGACGCTACCGCCACCAGCGCCTGGAAGGCGCTCGAGGCGCACCAGGAGAAGCTCGAGGGGGAGGGTATCGACCTCAAGGCCTGGTTCGCGGCCGATCCCGAGCGCGTGAGCAAGCTCAGCTACGATGCGGGCGACCTGCACTTCGACCTGTCCAAGAACCTTGTGACCCCCGAGACCGTGGGCCTGCTTTGCGACCTCGCCCGCGAGGTCGGCCTCGAGGAGCGCCGCGACGCCATGTTCGCCGGCGAGCACATCAACACCACCGAGGACCGCGCCGTGCTCCACACCGCGCTCCGCCGCCCGGCCGAGCAGAAGGGCGAGCTCATCGTCGACGACCAGGACGTCGTGGCCGACGTGCACGAGGTCCTCGACCGCATGTACGCCTTTGCCGAGAGCGTGCGCTCCGGCGAGTGGAAGGGCGTCTCGGGCAAGAAAATCGAGCACCTCGTCTCCATCGGCATCGGCGGCTCCGACCTCGGCCCGGTCATGGTCTACGAGGCGCTGCGCCCCTACGCCGACGCCGGCATCGACTGCCGCTACATCTCCAACATCGACCCCAACGACGCCGCCGAGAAGCTTCGCGGCCTCGACCCCGAGACCACGCTCGTGATCATCGTCTCCAAGACGTTCACTACGCTCGAGACCCTCACCAATGCGCGCGAGGTCAAGGCCTGGATGCTCTCCGCGCTCAAGGAGGCCGGCGCCATCGACGGCACGCCCGAGCAGGACGCCGAGGCCGTGGCCAAGCACTTCGTGGCCGTCTCGACCGCGCTCGACCTCGTGGCCGACTTCGGCATCGACCCCAAGAACGCCTTCGGCTTCTGGAACTGGGTCGGCGGTCGCTATTCCGTCGACTCCGCCGTGGGCCTCTCGCTCATCGTGGTCTATGGCCCCGAGCGCTTCCGCGAGCTCCTGGCCGGCTTCCGCACCATCGACGAGTACTTCAAGAACACGCCGCTCGAGGAGAACGTCGTCGCCATCCTCGGTCTGCTCAACGTCTGGTACGTGAACTTCTTCGGCGCCAAGAGCCATGCCGTGCTCCCGTACAACCAGTACCTGCACCGCTTCCCGGCTTACCTGCAGCAGCTCACCATGGAGTCCAACGGCAAGCACGTGCGCTGGGACGGCACCGGCGTGACCACCGACACCGGCGAGATCTTCTGGGGCGAGCCCGGCACCAACGGCCAGCACGCCTTCTACCAGCTGATCCACCAGGGCACCTCCATGATCCCGGCCGACTTCATCGCCTTCGCCAACACGGCCAACCCCGCACTCGACGGCGAGCAGGACGTGCACGAGCTCTTCCTCGGCAACTTCCTCGCGCAGACCAAGGCCCTCGCCTTCGGCAAGACGGCCGACGAGGTGCGCGCCGAGGGCACGGCCGAGTGGATGGTCCCGGCCCGCGTCTTCGCCGGCAATCGCCCGACGACCTCGATCTTCGGCGACACGCTCAACGCTTTCTCGCTCGGCGAGCTCATCGCGCTCTACGAGCACATCACCTTTACCGAGGGCACCGTGTGGGGCATCGACTCCTTCGACCAGTGGGGCGTGGAGCTCGGCAAGCAGCTTGCCAAGCAGATCACCCCGGCCATCCACGACGACGCCGCGCTCGCCGAGCAGGACGCCTCCACGCGCGCGCTCATCGAGTACTACCGCGCTCACCGCAAGTAGCGGATTTGATTTGCTGGGCGATTGATGCTTAAGGCGACGGGCAGTTGGCTCGTCGCCTTTTTTTGAGAAAGGATGCAGTATGAAACTTGCCATCGTCGGTTGCGGCATGATCGCCAATGTTATGGCTCCGCATCTGGGGGAGTGGGGCTTTGAGATCTCGGCTATCTGCGGCACGCCGCGGAGCGCCGCCAAGGTGCGCGAGATGGCCGAGACTTACGGTGCCGCGGCCTTTACCGACTACGACGAGCTCTTGGCCGCGGACTGCGCAGATGTGCTCTACGCCGCCGTGCCGAATCATCTGCACTATGACTTCGTCAAGCGCGCGCTCTTGGCCGGCAAGCACGTGATCGTGGAGAAGCCCTTCACGAGCACGTATGCCGAGGCTGCCGAGCTGAGCGAGCTCGCGCGCGAGAAGCAGCTCTTCCTCTACGAAGCCATCTCTACGGTCTACCTGCCCAACTTCGCCAAGATCCGCGAGCTGTTGGGGCGCATCGGAACCGTCAAGATCGTGAGCTGCAACTATAGCCAGTACTCGAGCCGCTACGACGCCTTCCGCGCGGGCGAGGTGCTCCCCGCGTTCGACCCGGCAAAGTCGGGCGGCGCGCTCATGGACCTGGGTCTCTACAACCTGCACTACCTGCTCGGCCTCTTTGGCGAGCCCGCTAGCATCACGTATACGCCCAACATCGAGCGCGATATCGACACCTCGGGCGTGGCCGTGCTCGACTACGGCAGCTTCCAAGCCGTGAGCGTCGCCGCCAAGGACTGCGCCGCGCCCGCGCTCTGCATCATCCAGGGTACCGACGGCTACATCATGCAGACCACTCCCGCCAACAACTGCGGCCCCGTGACCCTGCATCTCAACGACGGCACCGAGGAGACCTTCTCGCTCAATCCCGAGCTGCAGTGGGAGAGCGAGTTCCGCGCCTGCGCAGCCGGCATCGAGGCGGGCGACCTCGAGGGCTGCTACAAGGCTCTCGACCACAGCCTGGCCGTCTCCCGCACGATGACCAAGGCGCGCCTGGCCGCCGGCATCCACTTCGCCGCCGACGAGAAAACAGGAGACTAGCGCAGCCTAACTACCCCTCTGAACTCGTTAAATATTTCCGTCCGTTAAGTCGCTTGTTTAACGGACGATATTGCTTAACGAGGTTAGAGGCCTGTTTGATGTGATGTACTCACAGCAATGAGTTCACCTCAGCTAAAGCCAAGCTAATCGCCCTTTAGCTAGCTTTTCTCGACGAGTAACCCCCTCGTTGCGGACAGATCTCTTGCATTTCGCACTTTAAAACTGGGATTAGCGAGTAGTCGACAAAGTTTCGGCGTTCTCAACTGGGAAAACGGTGCTGTCGAAACCTCGGCTACTCACGGATTCGAATTTTAAAGTGCGAAATGCAAGAGGTGACCTCTGGATGCGACCCGTAAGGAGCTTTTGTCCTGCACAAACCGCTAAGTAATTCTGTTCAGCCGCCCTCGCGCTTAACGGAACTAGAGCGGGGTCGGCCATTTTCTATTGCCGGCCCCGCTCACGATAAGGCTTTCGATAAGCGTCTACACCTTCGAAGCTCATCGCATCGCCAAGACCGCCATCACGGCCGAAACGTCCCTCACGCGCGTCTCAAGACCTTTCTCGATAAATGCCCTTCTCTCGGTATCGCCAACATGCTTGCTGCCGGAAAGGATCTCCATGGCCTCCTCGACGAACCC
>CAVDTO010000148.1:3498-4834 GCA_963611895.1 bacterium | reverse complement strand
GCCGGTACTTGTCCATGAGCGAAGGGTTTTTACCATTTCGCGTCAAAATGCGACGGTTATGGACAAGTAAGCCGAAACACCTAGAGCAGACGACGTGAATTCACTCCGTTTTCTTGCGGAAACGTCGCCAAATTGAGCAGGTGAGCGAACAACGCCATCCAGGCAGTCCGGCCCCACGTCGGTCCCGCTCTCCCCTGGCGACACGAACTCCGAACAACCCCAAACGCAGAACGGCGGCCCGAGCGATTGCGTTCGGGCCGCCGTTTTTGCTGGCGTTATGTTGCGGTGTTCAGGCCGCTTTGCTGCGACCGCTCGGGATCCCCCTACGCGCGGGTGGGCATGCTGGCCGGCTCGCCCTCCACGGAGGCGTCGTAGGGCAGGTACACAAAGCCGCCGGGGCGGATGTTGGCGATCTTGAACTCGCGGATGAGCTCGTCGACCTCGTCGAAGGTGGTGACCTCTTCCTCCACGACCACGATCACCGTGTCGGCCTCGCGGCCCTTGTAGAGCGTGTAGACGGAATCCTCGAGGGCGGGCGCCGCGCGCATGACGATGCCGGCCTCGGTGGCCGCCGGGGCGAGCATGTCGTAGGCGTCGCGGATGCGCACGCGCGGGCTCGCGGGCTGGAGCAGCACGTTCTTGGAGACGAAGCCCTCGTTCTTGTTGGAGAAGTGGAAGTTGGCCACCACGATGCGCATGCGCGCCTCGTTCTCGCTGAGCGTGCCGAGGTAGGTGAGGCCGCGCTCCTCCACGGCCTCGGGCGCGTGCACGCCGCCGCGCAGGGTGTCGATGAGCACGTAGTAGGCCACCATGCAGAAGAGCGAACCCATAAAGCCCACGGCCGCATAGAGCACCGGGCTCTTTCCGGCAGCCTTGGCGAGCTCGGCCTTGTTGACGACGGCGTCGCTTGCGACCTGCTTTTTCTTGGCAGACTTGGCCAGGTTGTCGGCGGCGTCGTTGACGGCGCTCAGGGTTGCCTCGGACGAAGAACCCTTGGCGGTAAAGGTGACCGTGTTGTTGGAGGTGGTGGCGGTGGCGCTCACCGTGGCGCCGTCGGTGGAGGCGCTCGTGGCCTCGGCATCGGCCAGGCCCGAGACGGAGGTGAACACGCCGCCCGAGGTCACGACCGTGGAGGTGGCGGTGTAACTCGGCTTGATGACCGAGACGAGCAGCGACCCGACGAAGCAGACAACGGTGCACGCAGCCACCACGATGGCGATGCGCTTGACGTGCAGGCGCAGCAGTTTGATGAGTTCGAGAAGCGTCATGGGCATTCACTTTCGTATGGTTGTACAGGCACAATCGCATTAACTCTACCATCGGCGCCGCGCCGGCC
>CAVDTO010000148.1:0-2814 GCA_963611895.1 bacterium | reverse complement strand
CTTTACGGTCGACGTCTGGACCGACCCGGTCAGCGGGGCGACCGCCGACGGCGAGACGGTCTCCGACGCGGCAACCAAGGTGAAGCAGACGGTCCTTGCGGGCTACGACGCGTGCGCCAGCACTGTCGATCTCCCAGATGGCACCACCGTGGCCGACGTTCGCGCCGGGATGGATCTCGCCTACGCAGACGCCGAGCACTACTGGGCTGCCACCAAGTACACCATGTACTACAAAGACGCCAATAAAAACAAAGAACCCGACGACACCGAGATCGCAAAGGGCCTAGACCTCTTCTACGTCATCGACACCGCGAACATCGACACAGTTAAGGCCGATACCGAGGCCAAGATTGACGAGGCCCTCTCGTGGGTGGACGCCGACAATATGAGCGACTTTGAAGCCGCCCAGGTCATTCACGATTACTTGGTGCGCAACTGCGTCTACAACACCAGCGCCGCAAATTCATCGAACAAGCCGACCTCGGCCCACACCGCCTACGGCGCGCTCGTGGAGAAAAAACCCGTTTGCCAGGGCTACGCGCAGGCCTACAAGCTGCTGCTCGGGCGCCTCGGCATCCCTTGCGTGTTCGTGATGAGCGACAGCATGAACCATTCCTGGAACATGGCACAGATCGAGGGCAGCTGGTACCACGTGGACGTGACCTGGGACGACCCGCTCAACGCAGACAAGGTCACCGACGGCGGCTTTGACGCCGACGTGGGCCACACGTACTTTTTGCGCAGCGACTCTTCCATGAAGAACAGCCTCGACCACCACGACTGGGAGGCCGCCTACACAACCCCCGCGAGCGACTACTCCAACCGCACGTACGCAACCTACAAGGGCCCCATTGCGACAACGTCCGAAAAACACGCTTATGCGCATAAAGCCACGGCATCGAGCAACGGCGTGGTGTTCAAGGTTGAGTGGGACGACCCCACCACCAAGGGCGAGGCAACGACCTTCCACGTTACCCAGACGGACGGCAGCTCCGAAGCCAAGGTGCGCATGGACGTGCCCCAATATTGGGATAACGGCGCCCAGGAGAGCGTGTGCGACCCAAGCCGCAGTGCCTGGGGCAGCTACGAATCAGTGGGCACCGACGGCTACGACTACACCTTTGAGTTCACGGCCAGCGGCACGTATCGCTGCCTGTTCTACTTTATGGACAAGACAAACGGGATCACCTACCTGCGCACGACGGCAGAGGTAACGGTGAGCGACTCGTCGCGTCCCGCGGTCTCGACCATCGTCTCCAACGCGGTGGCCCAGGCCAAGCAGAAGACCGACGGTTCCGAGTACCAGATGGCGCTCTGGCTCCACGACTGGACGCTCGACCAGCTTGAGTACGACTACAGCCTCAACTGGTGCTCGGCTGAGAGCGGTCTCACGCGCGGCAAGGGCACCTGCGAGAGTTACCAGCGCATCTACGCCAAACTGCTCGATGCCGCCGGCATTGCCAACGGGCGCATAACCGGCAACGGCCACACGTGGAACGCCGTGAAGATCGACGGCAAGTGGTGCCAGATGGACCTCACCTGGGACGACTCGAGCGACAACTGGTACGACGACTTTGACCAGCGCCACATCTACTTTGGTCTCACCGACGAGCTCATGGCCATCGCCCACAGCGACCACACGGCCAACTACCAGAAAGAAGGCTACGCCTACCGCTCCACCGACCTTTCCAACAACTACTTTGTGCGCAACGGCAAGGCCGCCGAGTGGGCCGATGCCTACAAGGCCAGCATCCAGGCCAAGCTCGACGCCAAGCAGACGAGCTTTAGCATCGGCGCCACCAACGCGACCTACCCGCCCGGCATCTGCGGCATCCAGAACGGGATCATCGCCGCCATGCTGAACGAGCGCACATGGACCGCCTCCGACGGCAGCATGGTTACGCTGGCCGCCACGTCCAACGTCACCACGGAGTCCAGCACCGAGTGGACCGCGGCGTTCGACTTTACGGCCACGTACCGCAACCCAACGACGAGCCTCTCGGGTGCCAAAGTCACCGCGCCGGCGCAGGCCTACACCGGCTCGGCGCTCACGCCAGCAGTGACCGTCACGCTCAACGGCAAGACGCTCACCAAGGGCACGGACTACACGGTCGCTTATGCGCGCAACGGATCAACGACCAGCGACTTCACGTCCGCCGGCACCATCACCGTTACCGTCAAGGGCAAGGGCGCCTATTCCGGAACCGCCACGGGCACGTTCACGATCAACGCCGCGTCGCTCGCCGGCGCCAAGGTCTCAGCCGCAGGCCAAACCTATACCGGATCGGCTCTGACACCTGCGCCCACCGTCACCCTCGGAAGCAAGGCCCTCACTAAGGGCACGGACTACACGGTCGCTTACAGCAACAACACCAACGCAGGAACGGCCACCGTCACGGTGACCGGCAAGGGCAACTACACCGGTACCGCTACGGGCACGTTCACCATCGCCGCAGCCAATGCCTCTAAGGCAACGGTAAACGTAAACACCAGCCCCACCTACACGGGCACCGCGCTTACGCCGGCCGCAACGGTGAAGCTCGGCGGCAAGACGCTCGCCACCGGGACCGACTACACGCTCTCCTACTCAAACAACGTGAACGCGGGCACCGCTACCGTGAAGGCAACGTTCAAGGGCAACTACACCGGCACCGCCACGGGCACGTTCACGATCAACGCCGCGTCGCTTTCCTCTGCCAAGGTCACTGCCGCCAACCTGACCTATACCGGCTCGGCGCTCTGCCCCTCCCCCACGGTCGCCCTCAACGGCAAGACGCTCACCAAGGGCACGGACTACACGGTCGCGTACTCCAA
>CAVDTO010000147.1:0-5013 GCA_963611895.1 bacterium | reverse complement strand
CCTCAGGTGGGCGGAGGGGACGGCGAAGATGACGGCGTCCGCCCCCTCGAGCGCATCGTTCAGCGAGCTCGTGGCGCGCACGTTGGCGGGCAGCTCGTAATCGACGAGATAGCGCGGGTTCCTGTGGGATTCGTTGATGCCTTTGGCCGTGGCGTCGCTGTGGGCCCACATGTTCACGGCACTGGCCTTTGCGGCCGCGAGGCCGGCGACCGCCGTGCCCCACGAACCCGAACCGATAAGGGCGACGATCACTTTACATCGCTCCCCTCGTCGGGCGTGCTGACGCGCTTGGTGAAGCTCAGCTTGGACTCCTTGCCTGCCGTGAGCTTCTTGATGTTGGAGCGGTGCGCCCAGACGACCGTGATTCCGATGAGTGCCATGCAGAGCTTGAGCTGCGGCGACGAGAGCGGGAAGACGCCGATGGCGGCGATGGGCAGGCCGATCGCCGCGCAGAGAGACCCCACGGAAACGTACTTGGTGATGGCCACGGCCACGATGAAGAAGCCGAGGAGCGAGAGCCCGACGGGCCAGTACCAGGCGAGGATGACGCCCAGGCCGACGGCGATGCCCTTGCCGCCCTTGAAGCCGAGGTAGGGCGAGAAGATGTGTCCCCAAACGCCCGCAAGCGCGATGGCGCCGAGCATCCAGTCGCCCGCTGCTCCGGGTGCCATGATCTCGATGGGCATGCCGAACCCGACGGCGGCGATGAGATGGCGCGCAACGATGACGCAGAGCGCGCCCTTGAGGCAGTCGAGCAAAAGCGTGAGCGCGGCGATCTTGGGGCCGGCCACGCGCAGGGCGTTGGTCGTGCCGATGTTGCCCGAGCCGGCGCTCCTCAAATCGACCGAGCCGGAGAGCTTGCCGAGGATGAGCCCGAACGGGATGCCGCAGATGAAGAAGGTCGCAACGGCGCAGATCGCGGTGAGGAGGATGGGATTCATGGAGCCTGCCATCCTATTTCTCCCTCGCGTCCTTATCGGACTTCTTGCGGAAGTAGATGCGGATGGGCGAGCCCGTGAAGTCGAACTCCTTGCGCATGCGGTTCTCCACGTAGCGGCTGAACGTGTCGTTGGCGAGGTCGCCGTGGTTTACGAAGAAGGTGAACGCCGGGGGGTTCACGCCGGTCTGGGTCACGTAGTGCATGCGGAGGCGGCGCTTGCCGTCCACGACCGTGTGGCCGAACTCGCGCAGGTCGGTGAGGAACAGGTTGAGCTTGGAGGTGGAGATCTTCTGCGCGCGGGCGGCGGCCGCGGTCTCGACGAGCGCCCAGATCTTCTCGACCGAGCGGCCCGTGAGGGCCGAGATGCGCAGCACCGGCGCCCAGGTGGCGAAGGTCAGACGGCGCTCGACCGTTGCCATGCACTGTTCGCGCTCGCGGTCGTCCTTGAGCAGGTCCCACTTGTTGAGGAGCACGACGAGGGCGCAGCCGCGCTCAAGGGCGAGGCCGGCGACCTTCTGGTCCTGCTCGGTGACGCCGATCGAGGCGTCGACGACGAGCAGCGCCACGTCGGAGCGGTCGATGGCGCGCAGGCCGCGCACCATCGAGTAGTACTCGATGTTCTCGTAGACAGTGCTCTTCTTGCGGATGCCGGCGGTGTCGACGAGCAGGTAGTGCTTGCCGTCGCGCTCGACCACGGTGTCGATGGCGTCGCGCGTGGTGCCCGCGATGTCGCTCACGATGGAGCGGTCGGAGCCGAGAATCTTGTTGAAGAGCGAGGACTTGCCGGCGTTCGGGCGTCCGATGATGGCGACGCGCAGGGCGTCGGGGTAGGCCTCCTCGACCTCGCCCTCCTCGGGGGGAAGCAGGGCCACGATGTCGTCGAGCAGGTCTCCCGTGCCGTGGCCGTGCAGGGCCGAGAGCGGCGTGGGCTCGCCGATGCCGAGGGAATAGAACTCCCAGATGTTGTCGCCCTCGCGGTCGGGGTTGTCGAGTTTGTTGACGAGCAGGAAGATCGGCTTGTCGATGTGCTTGAGGAAGCGTGCGACCGACTCGTCCTCCTCGGTGACGCCTGTGGTGCCGTCGACGACGAACAGGATGACGGCGGCCTCCTCGGCGGCGGCCATGGCCTGGTCGCGGATGGAGGTGGCGAAGACATCGTCGCTCTTGAGGGGCTCGATGCCGCCCGTGTCGACGATGGTGAACTCGCGTCCGTTCCAGTCGGCGTCGTGGTACGAGCGGTCGCGCGTGACGCCGCGGCTCTCGTGCACGATGGCGTCGGAGGTCTGCGCGAGCCTGTTCACGAGGGTGGACTTGCCCACATTGGGCCTTCCGACGACGGCTACGATTGGTTTCATGGGCACTCCTGTAACGCATGCGGGGAGCGCTCCCCGCCTAAACTACGCGAACCCACCGGGCGGCGGGTTCGCTGAACAATCTTTGACGAGTTGATTTTACCTGCTTGTCGAGCGCGCCGGCGCGCGGCGCGCGTCTGGGCCAAAAGAGCATAACAAGCGAGAGGGGCTGCTCGGCCCGAGCACCGAGCGATGCTAGCAGGCGAGCTCCTCGATGCGCGCGCGGGCAGCGTCGATATGCGACTGCGGGGTAGAGGCGCCGGCGGTGATGCCGATGTTCTGCGCGCCCTCGAACCACGACTCCTCGATCTCTGCGGCCGACTCCACATGGTGCGTGTTCGCGCACGAGGAGCGACAGATCTCGGCGAGGCGCCGGGTGTTGCCGGAGTTCTTGCCGCCGATCACGACCATCACGTCGCTTTTGGCCGCCAGGTCGGCCGCGGCCTCCTGGCGCTCGCCCGTGGCCGCGCATATGGTGTTGATGATGCGCAGCTCCTTGATCTGGCGCATGATGGCGGAGCAGATCTGGGCGAGGTTCTCCGCACGCTGGGTGGTCTGCACGACCACGCCCACACGGGCGGCGAGCTCGATCGCGGCGAGGTCGCCGACGCAGCTCACCACCTGCGCGCCTTCTCCCGCATGGCCGAGGATGCCCTCGACCTCGGGGTGGCCGCTCTCCCCCACCACGATGAGCTGATAGCCCTCGCTCGCGAGCTTGGCGGCCGCGAGATGGGCCTTCTTGACGTAGGGGCATGTAGCATCCACCACGTTGAGTCCTGCGGCCTTTGCCGCCTCGATCGTCTGCGGCACGACCCCGTGCGCGCGGATGATGACGGTTCCGCTCGCTATGTCCTCGAGCGATTCGGCCAGGTGCACGCCCTCCTCTTGGAGCTCCTGCACCACGACCGGGTTGTGGATGAGCGGTCCGAGCGTCGCCACATCACGAGAGCCGTCAGCGGCAGCTTCGTGCGCGGCATCGAGTGCGCGCTGCACTCCGTAGCAGGTTCCTGCATGCTTGGCAATGTGTATGGTCGCCATAGCTAGAACCTCCCCGGATGCTCGCGACGAAGCCCGTCGCGCAGCTCGATCACGCGCCTCCACGACTCGGTCTCGAGCCAGGCGAGGCACTCCTTGCGCTTGAGGCCCTCGGGAGCGTCGGCGAGTGAGACCTGCTCCCCTGCCGCGATCCAGCAGCGCTTGGGGCGCATGAGCTTCTTGCCCGGGGGCGTGATGTCCCTGAACCCGCAGACGGCGATGGGCGCGATGGGGGCCTTCCCCATCTGTGCGATGAGGGCTGCGCCACCATGGACCTCGGCGACCTGGTCGTCCGAGCGCACGCGCGTGCCCTCGGGGAAGATGAGCACGTCTTCGCCGCGCTGGAGGGCGTGCTGGGCACGGCGCAGGGCCTTCATGTCGGCACTGCCGCGCTCGACGGGGATCCCGCCGACGCGCGAGAAGGCCCACGTGACGATCTTCGTCTTCGCGAATTCCGACTTGAAGATCGGCCGCACGCGGCGCCCCTTGAAGAACAGGTGCGGGACGATGGCCACGACCTCGGCCATGGACGTGTGGTTGCAGATGACGACCGCGCCCGTGCCCTCGCGCTTGAGGAGCTTCTCGTCGTCTTGCACGGTCCATCGCCACATGAGCTTGGAGAAGACCCAGAGGATCCCCATCACGATCCAGATGAGCGCGCGGATGGGCGCGGGGTTGTCGCGGTAGGCGCCGTCGTAGTAGTCGTCGGCATTGCTGTCGAAGAGTCGCACGGCCTAGCCCCTCTCGGAGATGAGCTCGGAGATGAGCTCGGAGATGATCTCCACGACCTCGTCGATGGTGTGCGAGGTGGAGTCGATGCGCACGGCGTCATCGGCGGCCACGAGCGGAGCCACGTCGCGGCTCGAGTCGAGCTTGTCGCGGCGCTCGATGTCCGCGAGGGTCTTCTCGACCTCGGCCTCAATCTGCTCGGGCGAGACCTCGGCGTCCCCGTGGCGCTGCAGCACGCGACGGCGCGCGCGTTCGCGCGGGTCGGCCGTGAGGAAGACCTTGACCTCGGCCGCGGGGAACACCACGGTGCCGATGTCGCGTCCCTCGGCGACGATGTCGTGATCCTCGGCCGCGCGGCGCTGGTGCACGAGCATGGCCTCGCGCACGCCCGGGTAGGCCGAGACGCGCGAGACGGAGCGGTCCACCTCGGGGGTCCTGATCTGCGCGCTCGCGTCCACGCCGTCGATGGTGAGTCTCGTGTCCTCGCCGGTGCCCGAGGTGAAGCGGATGTCGATCGCGTGTGCGAGCTCGGTCACGGCCGCCTCGTCTTCGATCGAGATCCCGCGGTCGAGCGCGGCGAAGGTCACGGCGCGGTACATCGCGCCCGTGTCGAGCTTGCGCAGGCCGAGCTTGCGGGCGAGCTCCTTGGCGATGGTGGATTTTCCGGAGCCCGCGGGCCCGTCGATGGCAACGATCACGTTCGGTCCTTTCGTCTTTCAGCGCTTGCGCGGGGCGTTTCCGCCGCGCTTGAGCGATTCTATCTCTTGGTCTCCGAGCAGCCGCCAGGAGCCCTTCTTGAGCCCCTCGGGCGTGAGCCCGGCAAAATCGGAACGGTGGAGGCGGAGCACCGGGTGGTGGATCTTTCCGAGCATGCGCTTGACCTGGTTCTTGCGCCCCTCGCGGATGACGATCTTCACGGCGGTCTGGCCCGGTCGCACGCCCTGGGGAGCCACGGGC
>CAVDTO010000146.1:0-5021 GCA_963611895.1 bacterium | reverse complement strand
GAGACCGAAGCTTCATGCGCAGATCCTTGTTTAACTAGATTGACTTTGAACGGATATAGATGGAGAGCCGGGCCAGCACGATGCTCGCGCAGGCACTTACCAGCGAAAACACGACGGCGTACGCTGTTAAACCGGGGCCTCCGAAGCCGCAGATATGCATCCAGATGGACATATGCGACGGATACGCCGTGCCAGGATGGACCATCGAAATAATCAACGTTACATACGTTGCGACGAGTAAAACGACGTTCGCGATGATGCGCGATCCAACAACCAGCTGGACCGAATAGCAAACCGTCGCAAAGCTGGCGTCCACAAGCGCGATAAGCAGCGATTCCAAAAGGAACTGCGCCGCGTTAGGTGCACCGTTAGTCAGACGAACCGTGAGCACGAGCACGCTCACCGCCGCCGAGTAACAAACACTCAACGCCACCACCAGCAGCAACACCTTGGCATAACGCTGAATCGGGTTCACGCCGCGAGCGCACAGCAAACGCAACTGTTTCTCCGAGCACATGGCTCTCGCCGACCTGCTGACGAGAGCCACGCAGACGAATGGAAAAAAGAAATGATGGGCAAACGAGGCCGCAAGCACCGCCCTGTCCTTATCGAGTTCCGAAAACCGTCCCAGAAGGTATGAGGGATCGGCGCAAAACCCCACGAACTCGTTCCGGCCCCCGGCGAAAACCCATGCGCCCGACCCGGCAACAATGCAGATTAGCAAGCCCGAAATCACCGATCCCAAAAGAAGCGCCACGCCGTGGCCCTTGAGCCACAGTCGCACCTCTGCGGTGTTCGAAGCGCTCTTCACCGGAATCGCCTCCTTAGCGCGCAAACGGCCACATCCACGGCGCACAGGAACGAAAGGATCAAAACGCAAAAGCAAATCTGGCCTATCAACGAAACATATTTCTCGCTCAAGGCACAGCTGCTCAAAAACCTACTCGCCGGAAACACGAGGAGTGGCTGGATTGAACCGCCATAAGACGCCATGGACGGATAGAACGCCGTCCCAATAAAAACGGTCCCCAGAGTCAGAACGGAACCCATCGTTAGGCTGTTGCACAAACGTATTGCGCAGGCCGCCTGCGCGTACTGGGCCACAACCAAAAGCATGTTTACAAAGGCCCATGTGAACAGGCGAAACCAGAACGACGGCCCGGCTGAAACATGGTCCTTCAGCGCAAACAAAGCGCCCGTTAATCCGGCCGAAACGAGATAGGTCAGCGAGAACAGCGCCGCATGGTAAAGAAATGATCGAACGACCAGTTTCGAATCCGATACGCCGCGGGCGCGAGACAAGTCCGCTATCAAGCCGCCCTCGGCTTCCCGTATGCCATATGCCGCATAGACAATCGCTCCGAACAGCCACAAGAGATTGAATACGAACGACGAGCGTATGGCCGCTCCTTCAAGGTCCGACGCATCGACAACATTGCCGATGTAACCGATGCAATCCCCGACGGATGCAACGTCTGAACCGGAAGCCATCATGAGCAGCTCCGCGTTGCCCGCAAGCGCGAATGCTGTTGATGCGATTACATACAGAGCCGCAACTAACAGAAGGACGCAGAAAGACGGCCCGAGCAGGATCTTGCCGGCTGCAAGCCTATTTAGACCATTCAAAAACGTCGCCGCCCTTCTCCACCATCGACAGCAAGTCGATATAGAACGACTCGAGATCACGAGCGATGAGTTCACAGCGAGCAACAGTGTGTCCAACACTCTGCAGCAACTCGAGAGCAACGGCCCCATCAAGCAGTGGACTTTCAATAAATACCTGTCCCCTGCCATCAAAAACGCAGGCAGATCCCAAACGCTTGCAAAACAAAACATCCTTGCAAGTCGCCCAATCGCTCACCTCGATTGCAAGGGAATTGCGGCACGCCGCTTCCAGATCCTCGGCGGAAATCGACCTCACGAGTCGGCCTTTGTGCAGAAACAGATACCTTGTCGCAAGCTTTTGCAGCTCATCGAGATTGTGGCTTGAGACTAACGCGGTCGCGCCCCTTGCCGACACCACCCTTATCGCATCGCGCAGCGCCATAACGCCCAAAGGGTCGAGCCCGTTAGTCGGCTCATCAAATACCAGCAGCTCCGGCTCGCCCAACAGGGCAGTTGCCAGATCGAGCCTTCGTTTTTGACCCATGGACAGCTTGGAGGCCTTTCTATCGGCAACTTCCGCGAGACCGGTTTCTTCGACCAGCCGCTCTATCTGCATACCGTCTGCAAAGCCCCATTCGAGCGCTCGAACGCAAAGGTTATCCCGTACGCTCAGATACGGGTAAGAGGCGTTCGAGTCGGGCATGTAGCCCACCTTGCGCCGCAGCTTGTTCAAACGGTCCCTATCTGAGGTTCCAAACAGCTCGATCTGCCCAGTCGTCGGCATGCTCAGCCCGTTAACGAGGCGAATGAGGGTCGACTTTCCAGCACCATTGGCACCAACCAAACCGCAGATCTCACCTTGGTTGACAGACAGGCCATCGATGCTCAGAACAAGATCCCGACCATGGCGCTTCTCGACGTTTTTAAGATGGATGATTTCGCTCATCTTCGCTCCAACTGCAACATGTAGCGCCGCCCCACCTAAAAGACGACAGGGCGGCGCCTTTTTGCGCGCTCGTCCGTCTAACTGTTAAAACCTGATCGAACACTCTTGCTTTCCGCAGCGCCGTGCACAGCCACCGTGAGCGTATATCCAGCAGTTATTGCATGCCGGCTGCGCACCACCGTTTGGATTGACAACCCAGCTCATGAATCCTCCCCTCAAAGATTCAAGGAACGTACGGTACAGACCGACTAGAAGCGAATCGAGCAGGATTGCGTCTTGCATTTGCTCGAGCAGCTACCGTGAGCGTAAATCCAGCAGTTGCCGCACGCCGGCGAAGCCCCGTCATTGGGCAGGGTGATCCAGTTCATAACTCCTCCTCTCCCTATTCAATCTAGTATTAGCGTTATCGTAATTCGATAACTATATTGTTTCAATAGCATTTTTCGTCGCAAAAAGCCGCGCAGTGCGCGGCTTGATGCATTTTGTCAAAATGCCTTTCGTTCTATTCGTCGGTCAAATCGACCACATAGACCCTATTCGAAATCGGAGTATCGGCGCCTTCAGCCAAATCCCCTCCAGATGCCGCCTTCACCCGCTGGACAGCCAGCTTCTCAAGTTCTTGTTCGCTGACGCGTTTAATGAGGTCACCGGGCTGGCAATCAAGCTCAACGCAGATATCCAAAAGGGTCTTGAGACGAATCGCCTTGATTTTGGCGTTTCTTATCTTCGAGATGTTCGCGGGCGTGTGTCCGGTTGCTCGCACAAGGTCCGAACTCGTCTTTCCCTTTTGAAGTAGCAAGCTTTCGAGCTCAATGATCAGGTAGTCCATCTCATCGCTACCTATACAAGATCGTTTGTCTGCTTTTGCAGCAGAGCTCCGTAACGCCACATGAGCGAAAAGGCGAAGCAAACGACGCCCATCAAAATCGCAACGACGTCCACAGGCAGGGATAGGTTCTCGATTGTTGTCTGTGAAAGCCCAACGAGAGCAATACGCCCGAGTTCAATAGAAATGAATCCGGGAGATGTAAGGAACTCGATTAAAGCCGTAAGCAGGAACAGCCAGCCCAATGCCGCAATCATCTTGGAGTGTTTGATTGTGAACGGCGATACACCTTGAGCGATGTTTCTGCTCATTGATCCCAGGATAAAGAAGCTCAAGTCGCACAAAAGAAGAAACATCGGAGCGGCAGCAACGGTAATCGTTCCCGACTTGTCGCTCATAGACCCGCTCGTCATCGCATTAAGGGCGAGGCACAGAACGAGCACGAAGCCGACGGCGGTAGCGACAAATAAAACCCCGAAGACGAAGAAAAGCACTTTGCCGAGAGACTTCATCGTCTCGATAGAGCGCTCGACCTCTTGAACGGCTTTGGACATGGAGAGCTCCCTCGTGGAATTGGTTTTACATATCTTATCGTTTCTTGATACATGTCGCTTTTAGCGACGACGCGGCGTTCCTCAACGCGAAGAGAGGGCACCGAGGCGCCCTCTCCTTTGTTGCACTGTCTATCTGCGCTCTTTGCTGATTCGATTGTTCGGCATCGCGACCGTGCGGATGCGGCGGCGCGCAGCACAGCAACGGCAACGGTCACGCCCTGCCATACGACATCATGCGTGCAGGGCGCAGCATGGCAGCCTATCGCTCAGGCGCAGCGAACGCGAAGTGCGCCACGCCCGTAACGACAGCAACGGCCTCCTGCGGCCTTTAACGCGCGCCGGCTCCTGCCTGCATCATGCCTCCGGAGCCGTTGGAAACGCCACCCGACGGCGCGCCCTGGGCGCTATGCGGTGCGGCGTCAGCACCGCCACCGAGGGCATCCGCCGCTCGCGGCGCGGGAATCTCGCCCGTGCCGTGGCTGAAGACGAACCTGTCGTCCGCGACGTCGCAGAGCACCGTGTCGCCCTCGCCCCACTCGCCTGCCAGCAGCTCCTCCGAGAGCGGGTCCTCGATGAGCTTCTGGATGGCGCGGCGCAGCGGGCGCGCGCCGTTGGTGAGGTCGGTGCCCTCCGCCACGATCTTGGCGTAGGCGGCCTCGCTGAGCTCGATGTTCATGCCGTTGGCGATGAGCCTCTGGCGCAAGTCGTCCACGAGCAGCACGGCGATCTGTGTGAGGCTCGCGGCCGAGAGCTTCTGGAACACCACGATGTCGTCGATGCGGTTGAGGAACTCGGGGCGGAACAGGCGCTTGAGCTCGCCCATCGCGCGGCTCTTGATCTCGTCGGTGGAGAGGCCCTGCTCGCCGGTGGTGCCAAAGCCCACGCTCGAGTCCTGCGCGATCTCGCGCGCGCCCACGTTGCTCGTCATGATGACGACCGTGTTGCGGAAGTCGACCGTCTTGCCCTGGCCGTCGGTGAGGCGGCCCTCCTCGAGCACCTGCAAGAGCACGTTGAAAATGTCGGGGTGGGCCTTCTCGACCTCGTCGAAGAGCACCACCGAATAGGGGTGCCGGCGCACAGCCTTGGTGAG
>CAVDTO010000145.1:0-5084 GCA_963611895.1 bacterium | reverse complement strand
CCGAACGGCTTGGTGGCGTCCACCGTGAAGCAGACCACGTCGACGTCCGAGAGCTCGGCGAGCGCGCTCTTGTTGAGCTCGCTGCCCAGGCCGTCCTTGGGTTTGTGGATGCCCGGGGTGTCCACGAAAACGACCTGCACCCCGGGCCTGTTCACGACCGCGCGCATGCGGCGGCGCGTGGTCTGCGCAACGGGCGAGGTGATGGCCACCTTCTCGCCGTAGCAGGCGTTGAGCAGCGTCGACTTGCCCGCGTTCGGGCGGCCGACGAGCGCCACGAAGCCGCTCTTGAACCCGGGCTCCACCCCCGAGGCGGTCATGAAGTCGAGGTCATCGGATTCGGCGAGCGCGTCGAGCTCCTCGTCGGACATCCCCGCAAAGGGGTCGTGCTCCTCGATCTCCTCGATCTCGTCGGCGTCGTTCGTTTCGTTGATGGCGGCGTCAGTCATCGGCCGGTCCTCCTTGCAGGGGCGGGTGCATCCCGCCGAGTGCGCGGCAGGCGTTGCCGCGCACGGGTCTTTAAAGGTCAAAGAGCGCGTGAGCGAACACGAGCAGGCCCACGACGGCCGCCGTGATCGAGAGCACGTACACGCTTGCCGCAGCGATGTCCTTCGCGCGCTTGGCGAGCGGGTGCACCTCCTGGCAGGCCAGATCCACGATGGCCTCCATCGCGGTGTTGCAGAGCTCGCCGTGGATGACGAGCCCGATGCAGATGGCGATGACGGCCCACTCGGAGACGTCGAGGCCGACGATGAAGCCGACCGCGACCGTGAGCACGCCGGCCGCGAGCATGACGTTGATGTTCCGCTCGGTCTTGACCGCCGTGACGAACCCCTCGATGGCGTAGCCGAACGAGCGGATGAACGATGGATGTTCCTTGCCGGTTCCGGGAATCATGGCTCCCCCTAGTCGTGCGCGTGGTTCGTGATGGGCCCGACCTCGACGGCGGCAGGGTCCTCGCCCCGCGCTTCCGCGAGCTCTCGAAGTATGGCGTCCTCGCGCGACTCCATCACCTCGGCCTCGTCGTCTTGGATATGGTCATAGCCTAGCAGGTGGAGCATCCCGTGCACGAGCATGAGCCGGCACTCATCGGCCGGCGTGTTTCCGAACCCCGGCGCCTGCTTGGCGATGACCTCGGGAGCGAGAATGATGTCCCCGAGCTCGAGCGGGCACCCGTCCGGGATATCGCTATCGAAGGCCGAGTCGCACTCGAACGAGAGCACGTCGGTTGTGCGGTCGATCCCGCGCCACTCGCGGTTGAGCTCGTGCATCTCGTCCGCGTTCACGATCGAGAGCGAGATCTCCACATCGCGGGTAACGCCCTCGGCGGCAAGCACGTGCCGGCAGATGCCCTCGAGCTCCTCGCGCTCGAGCAGCTCGGGCAGGGCCTCTTCGTTACGAATGAGAACGGGCATTGTCGCTCCTCGAAAATCCGGTTTCCTCAAAGGCCGCGTAGGCCGAGACGATCTTTCCCACCAGGGCATGGCGCACGACGTCGTCGTTGTCGAGCCGCGCGAACGCGATCCCATCGATCCCGCCCAGAATGCGCTCGATGTCGGTGAGCCCGCCATGCTTGACCGAGAGGTCGCGCTGACTCGCGTCGCCCGTGATGACGAGCTTTGAGTTGAATCCCAGGCGCGTGAGGAACATCTTCATCTGCTCGGGCGTGGTGTTCTGGGCTTCGTCGAGGATCACGAACGCGTCGCTCAGCGTGCGGCCGCGCATGTAGGCGAGCGGGGCGACTTCGATCGTGCCGTCGCCCAGCAGCTTCTCCGCGCGCTCGGCGTCCATCATGCCCGCGAGCGCGTCGAAGAGCGGCCGCACGTAGGGGTCGATCTTCTCCTCGAGGGTGCCGGGCAGAAAGCCGAGGTTCTCCCCCGCCTCCACCACGGGACGCGAGAGCACGATGCGCGAGACCTCGCGGCGGTCGAGCGCATGGACCGCAAGCGCCATGGCGAGATAGGTCTTGCCGGTGCCCGCCGGGCCGATGCCGAACGTGACGGTGTTCTCGCGGATGGCGTCCACATAGGCCTTCTGGCCCGCGGTCTTGGGCCTGATGGCGCGCCCACGGTAGGTGAGGATGACGTCGCTCGCGATCTCGCGCGGGTCGCGTCCGCGCCCCGCGATGGCCGCATAGGCGCGCTCGGCGACCTCGGCCGAGATGCGCCGGCCCGCCTTGAGCTCCCCGAAGAGGAAGGAGAAGACCTCGCAGGCCCGCTCGACGGATGCGGCCTCGCCCCTGAGCATGAGGCGGTCGCCGCGCAGCGTCGCCGAAACGCCGCTGCGCTCCTCGACGGCCTTGAGCACGGCATCGGACGCGCCCGAGACCTCGCGCGCGTCGACGCCCTCGGGAACGCTCAGGTACACGCTCGTCGCAGGCATGGTCACTCCCCCATCCGAGCGTCGACGACGTGCGCGCTCACAAGGCCGCTCTCGTCGACGGAATCGATCATGACGCTCGCGATCTGCGGAGCGACCTCTTGGGCGGCGGGGTCGGCGCCCACGGGCGCGCTCACGCGCGCCTTGTGGAACGAGCCGAGCGTGGCATAGCCGCGCCCCTCGAAGACGGCGCGCTCGACGGTGCCCAGGCGGCACTCGGCGTCGCGCACGCGCATCTTTGCCGCGAGGGCGCGCAGGCGCTCGGAGCGCTCGGCCATGACCTCAGGCGCGACCTGGTCGGGCATCGTCGCCGCGGGCGTGCCCGGGCGCGCGCTGTAGCGAAAGACGTGCATGCGCGAGAACCCGACGCGTTCGCAGAGGGCGAGGCTCTCCTCGAATTCCTTCTCGGTCTCGCCGGGGAACCCAACGATCACGTCGCACGAGAGCGAGACCGCGGGCAGGACCGCGCGCACACGCTCGATGCTGTGCTCGAACTCATCGGCCGTATAGGGCCGCCCCATGCGGTGCAGGGTCTCCGTGCAGCCCGACTGGACGGGCAAGTGAAGGAAGGGCGCAACGCGATCCGGGTGCTCGCGCATGGTCTCGATGAGGCGCTCGGATAGGTCCATCGGCTCGATCGACGAGATGCGCACGTGGGGGATCTCGGTCTCGGACAGGATGGTCTCGAGGAGCTCGTCGAGCTCTACGTGCTCATCGACGGCGGACTGGCCGTCGTAGGCGCCGAGGTTCACGCCAGTGAGGACGACCTCGGGAACGCCCGCGCGCTCGGCCTCGCGCACCTGCTCGAGCACGGACTCAACGGGGACCGAGCGCTCGGGGCCACGCGCCTTCCACACGATGCAGTAGGTGCAGCGGTGGTTGCAGCCGTCCTGGATCTTGACGCCCAGACGCGAGCGTCCCAGCAGGTCCTTGAGGTCGCCGCCTGCGCTGCCGCCATCGGAATCGTCCAGATCGAACCCGAGGGCCGCGGCCGCATGCGAGACGACGTCGATCTTGGAGGGCTCGACGATGACGCGTTCCGAGATCTCGGCGAGCTCCTCGGGATGCAGGTTGACCACGCACCCCGTGACGACCACGAGGGGCTCGCGGCGCCGCGCGAGGGCATGGCGCACCGCCTTGCGGGTCTTGGCCTCGGCCTCGCCCGTGACGGCGCAGGTGTTGATGACGATGAGCTCGGCCTCGTCGGGATCGACGAGCGTGAAGCCCGCGCGGTCGAAATCGGCCGTGATCCGGTCGGACTCCACGCGGTTGACGCGGCACCCGAGGTTCACGACGGAAACGAAGGGGTTGGCCACGTCTCCTCCTATTCCAGAATGTCGTCGATGCGCTCGCGGATGCGCTCGCGCGCCGACTTCTTGGCGCCGGCGCCCTCGCCCATCTCCTCGGCGAACTTCTCGAGCGCCTCGCGCTGCGGGCCCGTGAGATGGCGCGGGACGTTCACGCGCACCTGGCAGAGCAGGTCGCCGCGAGCACCGCCGCCACCGAGGCGCGGCATGCCCTTGCCCGCGACGCGGACGGTGTCGCCGTACTGGGTGCCGGCGGGAATCTGAACCTCGACGGTCTCGCCCGCGAGGATGCCCGCGACCTCGACCGAGCAGCCGAGCGCCGCCTGCGACATCGAGGCGTCGACGGCGCAGATAAGGTCGTTGCCGCTGCGCTGGAACAATGCATGGTCGTCGACGCGCACGCTCACGATGAGGTCGCCCGCGGCCTCGCCCCTGAAGCCGGCCTCGCCCTTGCCCGAGACGCGCAGCTGCGCCCCGTCGGAGACGCCCGCCGGAATCTCGATCTCGATCTTCTCGGTCGCGCGAACGCGGCCCTCGCCGTGGCAGTCGGGGCAGGGATGGTCGAGAACCGTGCCCTCGCCGTTGCAGTCGGGGCAGGGCGAGGACGACTGGACCTGTCCCAAGAACGAGCGCTGGACCGTCGTGACGAAGCCGGTGCCGCCGCAACGCGGGCACGAGGTCTCCTGGCCCCCCTGCTCGCTGCCCGAGCCGCCGCAGGTCTTGCAGGGCGCCATGCGGTCGATCTGGATATTCTTCTTGCAACCGACGGCCGCGTCCTCAAGGGCGATGGTCATCGAGATGGCCATGTCGCGCCCGCGGCGACGCGCGGCCTTGGACCGGCGCGAACCGCCGCCGCCCATGCCGCCGCCGAAGATGGACGAGAAGATGTCGTCCATACCCATGCCGCCGAAGATGTCGTTGATATCCACGTAGCCCGAGCCGCCCATGCCGTCGGCCGTGCCGAAGCGGTCGTAGTTCGCGCGCTTCTGCTCGTCGGAGAGGACCGAGTAGGCCTCGTTCAGCTCCTTGAACTTCTCCTCGGCGTCGGGGTCGTCCGAAACATCGGGGTGCACGGTGCGGGCCTTCTTGAGAAACGCCCTCTTGATGGTGCGCTGGTCCGCATCTCGATCGACGCCCAATACCTCGTAGAAATCCCTTTTGTCCGACACGCTTGAACCTTCCCCTAACTTCTTAAAGACAACGAATAGCCGGCTCAGAACCGACGTGCTCTTCTATACCCGACCGCGATAGAGGGTAATCACCGGCGTCATACGAGCCGGGCGCCCCCCGTGGCAGCGGGCATGGCGGGACCCCTGAGACTGCTGTCGCAGGCGCGGAACATGAGCAGCATGAGTGCGAAGACGAGCCCGTTCATGGCGCCGTTCGCAACAAGCGCCAGAC
>CAVDTO010000144.1:0-5091 GCA_963611895.1 bacterium | reverse complement strand
GCGGTGACGGTCATTGCCGAGGCTTCCTCTCAGGGTGAGGTCCTCACCTCCGACGGCCAGACGTATTCAGTGCTCTCCACGGGGAGCAACTCGACGGGGGAGAGCGGCTCGGGCGCGTCTTCGGGATCTTCCGCATCTTCGGGCTCGACGGCCTCAAGCTCGGGCTCCGGCTCCAAGAGCTCGACTGCATCTTCGACCTCGAACGGCTCGTCGAGCTCCTCTAGCTCGTCTAGTTCCTCGTCCTCGTCGAACGGTTCCACGAACACCGGCGGCAACTCGTCCTCTTCGCAGGCGCAGAGCGGCATCTCCGTGGCCATCAGCGTCGATGCCTCGGCTGTGGGTGCGGGCAGCTCCTCGGCCACCGTGCAGCTTGCCGAGGGAGCCACGGTCTACGACGCGCTCAAGGCCACGGGCGTTGCCATGAACGCGCAGAACACGCAGTACGGCATCTACGTGTCGTCCATCGGTGGCCTGGCCGAGAAGGAGCACGGTTCATCGAGCGGCTGGATGTACTCCGTCAACGGCGTGACCCCCATGACCGCGTGCAGCAACTACAAGCTCTCGAACGGCGACAAGGTCGTTTGGTATTACGTGACGGGCGACTGATCGCCTGCGCACACTGACCGGTAGGGGATGCGGCCGAACACGGCTGCAACCCCTCACTTATGCGCCCAGGCGCTCCTGAACCAAGCGCGCAAAGAGCTTCATCTGCGGCGTTACCACCTTGTTCTTGTGGTAGACGAGCTGGTGCCAGAGGTCGAGCGGTTCGAGGTCAACCTTGAGCGGGGCCAGCCGCCCTGCCGTGACGGCGGCGCACGTGGCGTACTCCGGCAAGAACGTGATGCCGTCGGTCTGCTCGGCGGCCTGGATGAGCAGCTCGGTGCTCCCGCACTCGATGCGCGGGCAGACCTCGAGCCCGCGGGCGAAAATCGCCTGCTCAAGGGCGACGCGGTAGCTCACGTTTCGCTCGGTAAGATAGAGCGGTCGCTCGAGCGCTTCCTCAAGCGGGATCCGCCTCTTCTTTGCTAGCGGGTTCTTAGCCGACGCGTAGAACCGCGCGGCGCCGGGCACCTCGAGCGCTTTGAGCCATTCGGGGCGATATATCCGCTCGTCCAAGAAGAGCAAGAGGTCGATGTCGTTACGCTTGAGCATGGCGAACTCGTCTTCGAGCGCGCCCTGGTGCGTGGAGATCTGCACCTTGGGATAGGTCTGCGCAAGCTGGAGCAGAACCTGCGGCAGGCAGCTCATGAGCATGGAGTCCGTGGCGCCGATCCGCAGCGTTCCCGTGACCTCGCCCGGGTCCTGTGCGATGCGCGCCGCCTCGTCGGCCGCTTGGAGCATCTGGTGCGCGATAGGAACGAGCCGCTCGCCCTCGGGCGTGAGCCGCACGGTGCGGCCGAGCCGCTCGAAGAGCGTGCAGCCGAGCTCGCCCTCGAGCTGCTTGATCTGCATGGTCACGGCCGATTGCGTGTAGCCGAGCTCCTCGGCCACGCGCGTGAAATTGCCCACCTCGCCGATGCGCGCAAAGGTCCTCATGCATCGCAGCTCCATCGGAGCACCTCCTGTAAAAGCATCAAAAATATTGATGGAAACGCTTTAGGGCATGAATTTTACTCTATGCGCCAGGCATGGTTGAATAGCCCTCGAACCAAAAGAGGGAAGGGAGCTGCATATGGGATCCAAGGCCAACCGCACGGTTTCGAACGCATTGGTCGAGGCATCGGTAAGCCGCAAGCCGCTGGGCATCGCGCTGGGCGTGATCGGCGCCTGCTTTTGGGGCGTCTCGGGCGTGTTCGTGAGCTTTCTTACGGCCAACTACACCGTCTCGCCCTCGTGGCTCGGCTGCTTCCGCGTGCTCATCGGCGGGCTGGTCTTCGTTGCGGTGTGCCTGACGCTCCGCAAGAGGGAGCTCATGGGCCTTTTGCGCGACCGTCGCGCGATGGCGGGCACGGTGCTCTTTGCGGTCTTTGGAATCGCCATCTACCAAATCGTCTATATCGTTGCCATCCGCAGCACCAACGCGGGAACCGAGTCGCTCATCACGCAGCTCTCGCTTGTATACATGATGGTCTACACCTGCCTGCACGAGCGCCACGCGCCGCGGCCCGCCGAGCTCTTGGGTCTCACGCTCGCCCTCACGGGGGTCTACTGCATCGCCACCAAGGGAGACCCCTCCACGCTCGTGGTGGGCTTGGGCGGCATGTCGTGGTGCCTTGTGGACAGCGTGCTCGGGTTCTTGCACAACGCGCTGCCCATGTACGCGCTCGGCCGCTACGGCTCGCTGCCCGTCAACGCGGTGGGCATGACGCTCGGCGGGGCCATGCTCATCCCCGTGGCGCAGCCGTGGGGTGGCCTGCCCGCGCTCGATGCGCTCGGCTGGGCGTGCGTTGCCGGCACCACCGTGTGCGGCGCGATTCTGGGCTACCTGCTGGCCATGCAGGGGCTCAAGGACGCCGGCCCCATGCTCGGCAGCCTGCTGCTGGTGTTCACGCCGATCGTGGCCACGCTCGCGAGCGCCCTCGTGCTCGGCACCGCGCTCACCGCGTTCGACGTCATCGGGCTGGTGTGCATCCTCGGCATGATGCTCGTCATGGCCGTGGGCAAGAAGAAGTAGGCGAGGGGCTGGCGACTTCTAGGGAGCTGGGCGTCGTCGAGGGCCCTTGCGCAAGGCCCTCAACGCGTTCATTCGAGAGCTTTAGTCGTGCCGTTCAGCTCTGAGCAATCGCTCGTTGTCGAGGCCTAACGCTGAGTACTGTGCTGCAACCAGAACCGCGAAAACCTGGCAATAAAAAGAACCCCGCTTGTGGCGGGGTTCTTGCGTTCGATCTGATTCGGTTTGGCCGCTTGGGTCGGACCGGGCCGTTTGCCTAATGCGCACCCTCGAGGAAGCGCCTGCGGCTGAAGTAGTTGTACCAGGTCACGAGGAAGGTGGCGATGGCCTTCATCATCTGGTAGCCGATGTTCAGCATGGCAACGCCCACGAACATGTAGAGGTCGTTGAGGCCCAGGCCCACGGCGGAGAGAATCGCGAAGATGGTGAACTCGCGCTTGCGGCTCATGCCCTCGCGGTGGTCGAACACGAACTTGAGGCTCAGCCAGTAGTTCACCACGACGGACGTGATGAACGAGATGGTGGTACTGAACAAAAAGTTCGCGTGCAGGAACTCGACGAGGGCGATAAGCATGCCCCAGTCGATACCGAAGGAGATAAGACCCACGACGGCGAACTTGAGGAACTGCTTGGTTCCGGGCTTGGCAAGTGCCTTGCGCATCTTCTCCTCCTTTGCACGTTCGGTGTTCGGTGCCGCCCGCTTAGCGGGCAAACGATTGCGGGTTATGACTGTAAAGGTTTCGCAAGCTGGCGGTAAGGTCGCGGCAGCATCGCTACAGAGAACCCAAATTGCGCGCACAAGTTCTTCATCTTGAGCGAGGCTCGCGGCTGTGCGATAACTCTTCGGACGGCTGCGGGCGTTTGGGCCGTGGCACCGCAGCGTTACAACATCGCCATCGAGCTCCGCAAGAACCCGCTTTGATAGCGGCCGAGACTTCACGACGTCGCATTCGAGTCCCGTAAGAACCCGCTCAAACACCGAGGCCGGCTCAACGGCTCCGAGCCGCCACCGGCGTGCGTCTCCCCGTCACCGGCACCCCGCCCCCGCTACTTGCTCTCGTCGCCCTCGAGGAAGATCTTACGGGTCACGAAGTTGTAGACCATCACGAGCGCGGTGGCGCAGACCTTGGAGATGTTGGCCTCGAGCCCCAGCCCGCCCTTAAGCGCGAGCACGATGCCGTCGTTCAGCACGAGGCCGATCACGGAGAGCACCACGAAGATCACGAACTCGCGCTGGCGGCTCATGCCCTCCTTGTGCGCGAACACGTACTTCATGCTGGCGAGGTAGTTGAAGATGAGCGAGATCACAAAGCCCGCTGTGTTGGCCACGAGGATGTCGAGCCCAAGGCCGTAGTAGAGGACGTTCATCACGCCGAAGTCGATGATGGTGGCCACCACGCCAACGACGCCGAACTTCATGATCTGTGCGATGAGCTTGCCCATGTTCCCGCCTCACGAATACGGCCCGCACGGGGCGGGCCGGAGCTTTCAAAACCTGTTCATTCTAAGCGCGCGTGCCGTTTAAGGGCGTTTTTCCTCAAGCACGCCACAACGGTAGGCATCGAGGAGTTGGCGCAGGTCGCTGATCTGGTCGCGGATGACGGCGCCCGTGTCGGTGTCGCTCACCATGCGCCGGCGCTCGGCCACGTCGAACCGGTAGGTCTCGCTCTGGATGTCGGCGTTGTTCTCGAGCGCCTCGCGCACGCTCTTGAACGCCTCGTGCGCCTTGAGGCGGCAGCCGCGCGAGCTCGAGATGAGCGTGTAGCCGGCGATGCCCGTCTGCGGGTGGTAGGCGCGGCAGAAGCCGCCGTCGATCACGAGCAGCTTGCCGCCGGCGCGGATGGCCTGCTCGCCCTGGGCGGTCTTGACCGGCGTGTGGCCGTTGATGATGCGACCGTGCTCGGGCGAGACACCGAACTCGCGCAGAACGATGTTGCAGGGCTCCTCCTCGTGCGTGAGGGTGAAGTACGCGTCCATGGGCTCTTTCCAGAGCGACTTGTCGGCCAGGTAGCTGCGCTCGAAGGTCTTGACCTCGCGGCCGCTCGCGGGCGACTTGTGGCCGATCCACAGGTACCACATCCAGTCGAGCGCCTCGGGCGTGCGCTCGCGCCAAGCAGCGCGCGCGATGGCGTCGCAGAAGTCGAGGTAGTCGCGGCCCGAGCGCCAGGTGCCCATGCAGTTGACCGAGGCAAAGGTGCCGTCGGTGTTCATGGGAACGCACCCGTGGAAGAGCAGCTTGTTGTTGCGCACGAGGTACATGCCGCCGTGCGTGTAGAGGAACTCCACGTGGCGGCGCAGGTGGTCGGCCGAGGTGAACTCCTCAACGAGACGGTCCATGATGCGCTGCTCGTCCGTATTGAGCTCAAAGGGGTGCTCGGCGTCCACGGTGGGGAAGTCGCGCGTGCACATGGGGGCCACGGTTCCGTCGGGGAGGGTGACGGTGCCGGACTCGACGTCGACCTTGTCGAGCAGCAGGCGGT
>CAVDTO010000143.1:0-5116 GCA_963611895.1 bacterium | reverse complement strand
CTCGCTCAAGAACGCCAAGACCAACCTCGGCTACGCGGCCCTCATGGACTACGTGGACAGCCAGCGCAAGACCTACGGCGCGGGGCTAGTGAGCCTCGTGGACGCGGGCGACAACGTCCAGGGCGATTTTGAGGGGTCCTTCACCAAGGGCGAGGCGCCCGCAAAGGTCATCGGCGCCTGCAAGTACGACCTGCTCACCCTGGGCAATCACGAGTTCGACTACGGCATGGAGCAGCTCTTCAAGCTGCGCCAGACCGAGGGCAACCTGCCCATCGTATGCTGCAACTTCGTGGACAAGAACGGCAGTCGCGTCTACGACGCCTATCGCGTTTTGGAATACAAGACGAGCTCGGGGACGGTGCGTGTTGCCTACGTGGGCGCGACCACGCCCTCGACGCTCACCACGTCCACGCCCGCGAGCTTTAAGGACGATAGCGGCAACTACATCTACGGTTTCTGCGGAGATGCGAGCGGCCAGGCGCTTTACAGCGCCATCCAGACCGCGGTGGACGAGGCGCGCAACGTCGGCCGCGCCGACTACGTGGTGCTCGTCGCCCATCTGGGGCAGGAGGGCTCCGTTGAGCGCTGGAAGAGCGATACCGTAGTGGCCAACACGACGGGGATCGATGCGGTCATCGACGGCCACAGCCACGAGATGTACGTGCAGACCAAGCCCAACAAGAACGGGCAGGGCGTGGTCATCGTCCAGACGGGAACCAAGTTCCAGAGCTTCGGCCGCATCGAGATCGACCCGGCGGCGGGCACGGCCACGGCCCAGCTGAGCGCGACGGGCGTTGCGGCTGAGCTCGTCAAACAGTGGGACGGCGAGGATGCCGAGATAGCCGCGCTCGTGAGCGCGCTCGAGTCCGAGCTCGAGGCAAAGAAGGACGCGCCGGTGTGCGCCTCGGAAGTGTTCCTGCGCGCCTACGAGGACGACGGGAGCTGGGCGGTCCGCAGGCGCGAGACCAACCTGGCCGACCTCGTGGCCGACGCCTATCTGTACCATGCCGCCAACTACGGCGAGATCTACGACATCGCGGTCGTGAACGCGGGCGGCGTGCGCGCGAACATCAACAAGGGCACGGTGACCTACGGCAACGTGGTCTCGGTGGCGCCCTACATGAACCAGCTGTGCGGGCTTGCGGTCTCGGGGCAGCACGTTCTGGACATGCTCGAGATCGGCGTGGCCGGCCTGCCCGAGGCTCAGGGCGGCTTTTTGCAGGTGAGCGAGGGCGCGAGCTACACGGTGCGGCTCGATATCCCCACGCCGGTGGTGTTCAACGAGGACGGCTCGGCCGTGGCGAAGATCGAGGGCGAGTGCCGCGTGAAAAACGCCAAGATCGACGGCAAAGAGATCGATCCCGCGGCCACCTATAAGGTGCTCGCGAGCAACTACATCCTGCTCAACGGCGGCAACAAGATGCCCATCCCCGCAAATGCCGACGATGCCGAGTATCTGGACGTCGATACCGACGCGATCATCGACTACCTGCAGGTGAACCTCAAGGGCGTGATCGGCCAGGCCTACGCAAACGAGGATGGCCAGGGGCGCATCAAGCTCTTGGACCACGACGACGGCAGCGATGACGGCTCGGGTGGGAGCGACGGCTCGGGCAAGAGCGACGACACGCCCGCGGGAGATGGCGACGCGGGCAACGGCGGCGCATCTGCCGGAAATGAAAGCTCGAACGGCGAGGGCGGTGCGTCTTCGGGGACGAGTGCGGCTGGCACTGGCTCCAAGGGCGGAACCGCCAGCGCTCCGAATTCCAAGCGCTCCGGGACCGGCTTGCCTCAAACGGGCGACGCTGCGGGTACTGTTGCAGCGGCGGCTGCCCTGGCCGGAGCCGCGTCCGTTCTTGCGGCAGCGAGCCTGTCCGAGAGCTAAGCCGAGCGCTCCGATATAAACGGTTGAGTGCAGTGCCGCTTCCGCTCTGCGAAGCGGCACTGCACTCGTTTGCTCCTCGTACGGCGCCCACCTTTAAGGAGTCCTGGCGCACTGCAGCGCCCGGCGCATTCCCGCTTGTGGGCCGCGGGCTTGTATCCAAGAGCCGGTTGCACGCCGGATCTCTTCGCGGCCGCCCCGCGCGGCTCTCCATGTAACCGTTCGGGGTTGTTGGGCTTGTGCGCGGCACCAAACCGTACACTGTGGATTAATGCACGCGAGCAGAGGAGGATTCTATGGACGACCGGTCGCATGGGGCTTCTCGCTCGCGCCTTTTTATTCGGCTCGGCGCCCCTGCGCAAGGAACGGAATCCGCGCATTTCTGCAGTTCAGGGCCACTTCTGTCCCAATCGGCCCAACCTGTCGGTGAACTCATTCGCCACCGTGCTCGCCGTTGCAATCGAATTCACACACATAACGCCGCTCGTCTGCGCACGGCGGCGTTCGTTTTATTCGCCCTCGTTTGCGCGCTGGCGCTCCTGCCCACGCGAGCCTTCGCCGCATCGAACAAGGTCGTGCGCGTTGCCTACCCGATCTCGGAGGGCTACGAGACGGGCGGCGAGGGCGAGCCCAAGGAGGGCTGGGGCTACGAGTACCTGCAGGAGCTCTCGTACCACACGGGGTGGACCTACGAATACGTCTACGGCGACTTCGGCGAGCTGGTCGATAAGCTCGCCGCGGGCGAGGTCGACCTCATGGGGAACCTCTCCTACACCGACGAGCGCGCGGAGAGCATAGCCTATTCCGCCAATCCCCAGGGGAGCGAGAAGTACTACATCTGCGGCCGTGCGGACGACGAGGTGCTCGCCACGGCGGACCCCAAGACGCTCATGGGCAAGAAGGTCGGCGTCGTCGCCGGCGTGTACCAGGCAACACTTGCCCAGGAGTGGATCGACGACGAGGCCCCGGGTGCCGAGCTCGTGGAGTTCGGCACCAACCGGGAGCTCATCGACGCGCTCGAGCGGGGCACGGTCGATGCGGTGGTCAACACCGACACCTCGTCGCTCGCGACCTCCATCCCGATCTACTACATCGGCAGCAGCGACTACTATCTCGCGGTCGCGCAAGGGAAGACCAAGCTCCTCTCTGAGCTCAATAAGGCCATGGCGCAGATCACGGCCACGAACCCGCATTATAACGAGGAGGTTCGCTCGGGCACGGCTTCTGCCGGCGCGGTCTCGCTCAGCCTGACCGCGGCCGAGCAGAAGTGGGTGAGCGCGCATAAGGGTGCCGTCACCATCGGATACCTGCAGCGCGCGCTCCCGTACTCGGCGCTCGGCGAAGAGGACCTCATGGACGGCGCTCTCACGGCCTTTACCAGCGAGCTCGAGAGCACGTTCGGCGTGAGCGTCGAGACGCGCCCGTACGCCACCTCGACGGCGCTCATCGATGCCGTCAAGTCGGGCGAGGTCGATGCCGCGGCACCGCTTTCGGGCGACTCGTGGATCTTGGAGCAAGACGGCCTGGCGCAGACCGAGTCGCTCGTCACGGCGGGCGTCTCGCTGCTCACGCTCAGCACCGAGGGCGACTACATGGGCACCGTCGGCTACTCGAAGATGGACCCGTTCGCGAGCAAGTCGCTCGAGCGCATATTCACGAGCGGCACGCTCAAGACCTACAAGAGCACCGTGGACGCCATCGAGGCGCTCCGGCAGGGCAAGGTCTCGAGCCTCGCGATCCCCTCGGCGAGCCTCGATACCGTCAAGGACCGCTACGGGCTCGACTCCGCGACCTCGATCGTGCTGCCCCAGACCTTCGAGCTCTCCGTGGTGCTCAAGAAGGGCCGGCCCGAGCTGCTCGATATCCTCGACAAGGCCATCGGCAACGCGCGGAGCAACGTGGCGGCGGCCACGCTCTCGCACTATTCCTACAGCGACGTGGAGGGCACGCCGCTCTCGCGCTTTTTCGAGCGCAACGCCGTGCCGCTGCTCATCTTCTTTGTGCTCGTGCTCCTCGCCGCGGTCGCCTGCCTCACGCATGCCCTGCGCCGCGCTCGCACCGCCGAGACGCGCGCCCTGCTCGCGAGCAAGGCCAAGACGAACTTCCTCAACCGCATGAGCCACGACATCCGCACGCCGCTCAACGGCATCATCGGCCTGCTCGAGGTGAGCGACCTGCATGCCGACGACACCAAGATCCTCGCGCAGAACCGCGCCAAGGAGCAGATTGCCGCCAACCACCTGCTCGAGCTCTTGAACGACGTGCTCGAGATGGGCCGGCTCGAGGACGCCGACATCGAGCTCGAGAACGTGCCGTTCAACATGATCGACGTCTTTGAGGACGCGCTCGTGATCACGCGCCTGCGCGCCGAGGAGATGGGCGTGACCGTGAGCTGGAGCGAGGACGACCGGCCGCCCTACCCGCATGTGGTCGGCAGCGCCACGAGCCTGCGCCGCATCTTGCTCAACCTGCTCTCGAACGCCGTGAAGTACAACAAGCCCGGCGGCGAGATCCGCTGCTCGCTCAAGGCGTTGCGCGTGAACGAGGGCGTGGTCACCTACCGCATCGGCGTGGCCGACACCGGCATAGGCATGAGCGCGGAGTTCCTCGAGCACATCTTTGAGCCGTTCAGCCAAGAGAAGATGGACGCCCGCAGCACCTACCAGGGGAGCGGCATGGGCATGCCGATCGTGCGCGCGCTCGTGAGCAAGATGGGCGGTTCGATCGAGGTTGCGAGCGCGGTGGGCGAGGGCTCGACGTTCACGGTGGAACTGCCGTTCGCGATCGACGAGGACGCCGATGCCGCCAAGGAGGAGGCGCAGGTGGCGCAGGCCAAGCCCTCGATCGAGGGGATGCACATCATGCTCGTGGAGGACAACGAGCTCAACCGCGAGATCGCCGACGAGCTGCTCGAGATGAACGGGGCCTCTGTGGAGTGCGCCGAGAACGGCCGCGAGGCCGTGGAGCTGTTCCGCCGCAAGCCCGAGGGCACCTACGACGTGATCCTCATGGACGTGATGATGCCCGTGATGAACGGCTACGAGGCCGCACGCACCATCCGGCTCATGGACAAGCGCGACGCGGCCAGCGTGCCCATCGTGGCCCTCACGGCCAACGCGTTTTTGGAGGACATCCGCGCGGCGCACGACGCCGGCATGAACGACCACATCTCCAAGCCGATCAACATCGACGTGGTCGTGCAGACGCTCGGCAAGTACCGCAAGTGAGTTGTGG
>CAVDTO010000142.1:0-5155 GCA_963611895.1 bacterium | reverse complement strand
GATCTTGCAGCGCGCCGGCTGGCACGGGCCGTCATCGAGGACGATGCCCTGCCGCAGCGGCTCGAGCTCGGAGTCCCTCACGGAGCCGTCCACGAGCGCCAGGTAGGTTTTGAAGACGTGCTTGGAGGGGTGCAGCAAGTCTTGCGAGAGGTCGCCGTCGGTGGTGAAGAGCAGCGCTCCCGTCGTGTCCTTGTCGAGCCGCCCCACCGGGAAGAGCCCCGGGTAGGTTTCGGTCGGCACGAGCGAGGCCACGCAGGGGCGCCCCTGGGGGTCGCGCATGGTGGTGAGGTATCCGGTCGGCTTGTTGAGGAGCAGGTAGACCGGCTCGTCGTTCCAGCGTACGCGCTTGCCGTCGACCTCTACGACGTCGGTGTCGGTGTTCACTTTGGTGCCGAGCTCGCGAGCGACCTTGCCGTTCACGGTCACGCGACCGGCCGTCATGAGGTCCTCGGAGCCTCGCCTGCTCGCCACGCCTGCGCGTGCAAGGAAGCGCTGCAGGCGCATGGTGTGCGGGTAATCACTCATCGGCCGCGCCCTCTTCGAAGGTATCTGCTGGGGAGTTCGTGGCTCCGTCCTCGGATTCGACGCAGTCGACCTCATCCTTGGCCTCGGCGGGAGCATCCTCAACCGCGCCGTCCGCGAAGTTAAGCTCGATATCCTCGGTGTCGGTCTCGTCGTCGATGAGCTCGCGCTCCTCCTCGAGGTCCGCCTCGGTCTCCTCGAGCGTGGACTGCATCGTGCGGCCCGAGAGCCGCTCGCGGATGAACTGGCGCGACTGCTCGTCGGGGGCGAACTGCTCGAGGTCGGGCAGGTCCTTGGTTGAGCGCAGGCCGAACTTCTCGAGGAACGCGTTGGTGGTTCCGTAGAGGATCGCCTGGCCGCGCTGGGGGTCGCGGCCCATCTCGCGGATGAGGCCCTTGTCGACGAGCGACGAGATGACGCCGTCGGAGTTCACGCCGCGGATGCCCTTGACGACCTCGCGCGTGACAGGCTGGTGGTATGCGATGACGGCGAGCGTTTCGAGCGCCGCCTGGCTGAGCTTCTGCGTGTCCCACGAGAGCACGTAGGACTCCACGACGTCGTGGTAGGCGGGGTGCGTGAAGAGCCTCCAGCCGCCGGCGACCTCCCTCAGCTGGAACCCGCGGTTGGCCTCCTCGTAGTCGACCTTGAGCTCGGCCAAGAGTGACGCGCACTCACCCGGCGCGATCTCGAGCGCGCGGGCGAGCGTCGAGGCGCTCACGGGGTCGCTCGACACAAGAAGGAGCGCCTCGAGGGCGCCTTTCTGAGAATTGGGTTCGAGCTGGGGAAGGTTTCCCATGGCGTCTCCTATTCCGTGAGTTCGGGGCCCTCGCCCGGGTGGTATTCGGGCGCTCCCTCGACGCGTTTGATCGTGATGGTTCCAAAGAGCTTGTCCTGCTCGAGCTCGAGCGAGCCGTGCTTGGTGAGTTCGAGCATGGCGAGGAACGTGACCACGAGCTGCTCGGTCGAGGCGTCGCCGTCGAGCAGGTCGCGGAAGCTGCAGGTCTCGTGCTGCATGGTGAACCTGTCGACCGAGGCGACGGTCAGGTCGAGCGGCACGCGGTGCGGGGCCACGTGCTCGGCCTCGAGCAGGAAGGTCTGCCGCTTGCCGTCGAGGTCGGCGCAGATGACGGCCAGGCCTCGCAGGGTGATCCCGGCGAGATAGTCGGGCATGAGGTCCAGGAACTCGGGGTCGGGGCCGGCCACGCGGGGGTGCATGCGTCCTTCTGCCTCCATGCGCGCGCCGAGGGCGGCCGCCGCGCTTTTGAACTGCTTGTAGGCGATAAGCCTCTGGATGAGGACCTCGCGGAGGCTATCGCCGTCGAGCGAGGCGAGCTCGTCATCTTCCTCGTCGTCATCGGTTGCGGAGCCCGGCTCCTCCTCGGGGACGAGCGATGCCGCCTTGATGTCGAGAAGCGTGGCCGCCACGAGCAGGAAGTCGCTTGCGACGTCGAGGTCCAACGCCTCGATGCGCTCGACCTCGGCCAGGTACTGCTCGGCCACCTCAGAGATGGAGATGGACCCGATATCGACCTTCTGCCGGGAGACGAGCTGCAGGAGCAGGTCGAACGGGCCCGAATAGACCTGGGTCGAAACGCGATACGACATGGCTGCACCTCACCTTCCCTTGCGTGCGATCGAGTGCGTTGCGAGAACAGTCTAGCGCAGCTAGAGCCCGCTCAAGGCAAATCCAAGGAGCCCGCGGGCGATCGGGGTCGCGGTCGCCCCGAGATAGGCCCCCACGAGGTCGATCCCCGTGAGTTCGGGCAAGAGATAGAGCACCACGATGAGAATCGGCATGGCGTAGGGCTGGATGCGGTAGTAGGTCTCGAGCGCGCCTCCGCGCAGGAGCGGCACGAGGATGGACGAGCCGTCGAGCGGGGGCAGCGGGATCAGGTTGAAGAACGCAAGCGAGAGATTGACCGAGATGAAGGTCGCCATGCACGAGACGAGCAGATAGGCAACGTCTGCGGTCATGCTCGACCCGAACGCCGCCAGGGCGCCCTTGAGCAGGAGCGCGCCGAGGCCCGCGAGCACGAGGTTCGAGGACGGCCCGGCGAGCGAGACGAGGATCTCGTCGCGCTTGGGGTGCTTGAGGTTGCCGAGATAGACCGGCACGGGTTTTGCAAAGGCGAAGACGGGACCGCCGGCCGCGATCATGAGAAGCGGGAGCAGGACCGTTCCGAAGGGGTCGATATGCGCGAGCGGGTTGAGCGAGACGCGGCCACGCGAGCGCGCCGTCTTGTCGCCGAGCGCCCAGGCCGCGAGCGCATGGGCGCTTTCGTGGACGACGATGCCGATGATCACGCCGAGGGCGCTCGCCACGACGCTTACGAGCTGGTAGTTCGAGAACACGGGAACTCCTCGCTAGCGCAGACGGTTGGCCGCGCGGATGCAGGCCCAGTCCGCGCCGAAGCAGACGGCCGCCACGAGCGCGAAGTCGAGCCGGAACACCCCGCCGAAGGGCGAGGCCACAAGCCCGTAGCCGGCAATCGCGTTGGGCACGGTGCGCGAGAGTTCGACGACGAAGCCCACCAGGTTGAGCTTGGCTGTTACCCCCGGAAAGCACAGCACGATGGTCACGAGGCACATGAAGATGCCGCAGGCGCGCAGGGCGTAGCTGATGATGGTGAGGGCGATGGCGCCGGCATTACGAGAGTCCACGGGCGGTTTCCTCCTCGATGATCGATTGGAGCTCGAGCCACTCCTCCTCGAGCGCGGGGATGAGCTGCTTGAGCTTGTTGTATTCCCCAAGCGCCTCGTTAAAACGGTCCTGATCGGCATAAAGCTCGTCGGATGCCATGAGCTCCATCAGCTCTGCATAGCGCTCGTTCTTCTTCTCGAGGTCGGCCTCGACGGTCTTCAGCCTGTTCTTGACCTTCTTGAGCTTCTTGTTGAGGGCGGCGCGGGCCTCGGCCTCGGCGCGCTTCTGCTCCTTGGTCTTCTTGCCGGCTGCAGGAGCGGCAGCAGGCGCCTCTGCAGCGGGGGCTGCGTCGGCCTCCTTCTTGCCGGCCTCGCGCTTGGGCACGTAGGCGCGTCCCTCCGCCTCGGCTGCGGCGCGCGCGGCGAGGTCCTCGCGCTTGTAGAGGTAGTAGTCGTAATCGCCGTCGAAGACGGTCATCTTGCCGTCGCGGATGTCGATCACGCGGTTCGCCACGGCGCGCACGAGATGCTCGTCGTGGCTGATGAGCACGATCGTGCCAGGGAAGTTCCTGAGCGCGTTCTCGAGCATGTCGACCGAGTCGATGTCGAGGTGGTTGGTGGGCTCGTCGAGGCAGAGCAGGGCCTCGGGGGCCACGAGCATCTTGGCGAGCGCCAGGCGCGCCTTCTCGCCGCCCGAGAGCACGCGGACGCGCTTCTCGACCGAGTCGGTGTCGGAGAACAGGAACGCGCCGAGGAGGCTCCGCTGCTGGGGAACCGTCCACTTGGGCGTGACGGTGTCGATCTCCTGCAGGACCGTATTGGACTCGTTCATGCCCTCGAGCGCGTGCTGGGCGTAGTAGGCCACGCCCACGTTGGTGCCCACGTCGCGCGTGCCCCTGGTGGGGTTCTCGATCCCCGCGAGCATCTTGAGGAGCGTCGACTTGCCGGCGCCGTTGGGGCCCACGAGCGCCACGTGGTCGCCGCGGTAGAGCTTGAGGTCGATATCGGAGTAGATGTTCTTGGTCCCGTAGCTCTTGGAGACGCCCTCGAGCGCCATGACCATGTCGCCGGAGCGCGGCGGGTCGGGGAACTTGAAGTTGATGTGCTTGTTGCCCTCGGGCAAGATCACGAGCTCCTTCTTGATCTGCTCGATCTTGCGGATGCGCTCCTGCGCCTGGGCGGCCTTGGTCGGCTTGTAGCGGAACTTGTCGACGAACACCTGCATGTGCGCGATATCGCGCTCCTGGGCGGCGCGCTTGGCGCGCATCTGCTCGAGGTTGTCCTCGCGCTGCTTGAGGTAACTCGAGTAGTTGCCGGTGTAGGTGGTCACGCGGCGGTTCTCGAGCGCGGCCACATGGTCCACGCAGGCATCCATGAAGGCGCGGTCGTGGCTCACGATGAGGACGGCGCCGTCGTAGCCCGCGATGAACCCGCGGAGCCACTGGACGCTCTCGAGGTCGAGGTGGTTGGTGGGCTCGTCGAGCAACAGCAGGTCGGGATGGCGCAAAAAGAGCTTGGCGAGGGCGATGCGCATCTGCCAGCCGCCGGAGAACTCCGAGCAGGCGCGGCCGAAGTCCTCGGGCCGAAATCCCAGGCCCGAGAGGATCTTCTTCGCGTTCGACTCGAGCTCGTAGCCGCCCAGGTGCTCAAAGCGGTCCTGCACGCGACCGTACTCCTCGAGGAGCGCGTCGACCTTCTCCCCTGCCTCGGACTTCTCGGCGATCTGGAGCTGGAGCTCGTTCGCGCGCTCGCCCATGGCCTGGATCTCCTCGGCGGCGGAGACGACCTCCTCAAGAATCGTCGCGTCCGTGGCGAGGTTGGTCTCCTGCTCAAGATAGCCGACCTGCGCGTCCTTAGCGAACTGCACGGTGCCCGCGTCGGGGGCGTCGATTCCCATGATGAGCTTGAGCATGGTGGTCTTGCCGGCGCCGTTGGGGCCCACGAGCGCAAATCGCTCCCCCGGGTTGATCTGGAACGACGCGCCGCTGAAGAG